>NZ_JBHXLC010000037.1:0-31625 GCF_042721555.1 Gottfriedia sp. NPDC058432 | reverse complement strand
ACCTTCGATTTTCTAGGTTTTACGCATTATTGTGGGAAAAGCAAACAAGGAAAGTTTCGAGTGAAACGGAAATCAAGTAGGAAGAAAGTACAAAGCAAATTAAAAGAATCTAAAGAATGGTTGAAGAAGAATAGAAATAACAATATTCATATAATCATGGACAGATTCAAACGCTCGCTTATTGGTTATTTCAACTACTATTGCATCACTGATAATATTCCAAGTGTTAACATTTTCAAAGTTAAAATCGAGAATCTAATATTTAAATGGCTCAATAGAAGAAGTCAAAGGAAATCCTTTAAATGGGAGAAATTCAGACTCTTCCTGAGCAAATTTCCACTACCCTCACCAAGGGTCAAAGTGAATATCTATGATTTAAGAAAAGAAATTAACTACATTCTGTAAATGATTACTGGAGGAGCCGTGTGCATTAATAGTGCAAGCACGGTTCTGAGAGGGTTTGGAGTTCAATTACCGAAAGGTAAAAGACTCCATTCTACTCGACTAGTTGGGTAATACTTAGAATCCAATAATAGGTTCCTTTTGCGACAACTGAATTTGCATTATCCAATCAAAAACCCCTTCAATTCATAGAAGGGGTTTTTTGTGTTAATAAACGATCACCATCGTAACGATGATTCCGACAGTATAGAGAATTGAAGTGAGTAAAGCAACCGGTTTGTAGCGATGATTCGTCCGTTTATCCAATTCACTTTCTGGGTTTTCGATTTTAAAGCCCGTTTGCCCTTGGGAGATTCGCTCGGTGTCAAATAACCCTTGTTTACTCGACAACAAATAAAGAAATATACTCGTTAATAGTCCAAAAAACAGTGCATAGTCAAGATAATATCCACCGTATAGATGCTGCACCAGAAGATTTCCTCCTACTAAAAAGACGATGGTACACAAACTACCAATATATTTTTTCATAATTACCTCACACTTCATCTAACACTTATTTTCCATTCATTACCAATTTATTCGCGGTGTAATGGAATAAACCTCTTATTTTAAAAAAAAATGTAGATGAAACATTATAGATGTCAAATAACAAAGAATTGACTTAGAGCTGATTGGAGAAATGTCCCAAGTAATAAAAATAAGTAATAACTTTCTTCAACTAACACATGCGTATGTTGAACAACCCGGTCGGCTGAAAAGTCGATTTTTTATTGAACAAAATGGCAGTTTAGTTGGATAAGGATTTTTAACAAATTTACCAATATTTGGATTATAATTATTAATACTAAGGTTAGGAGGCGGAATTTTTGAAAACATCTTTTACATTAAATAAAATCGTTTTAAAAGGAATTTTAAGTTTTTTAATAGGAGTTATTTTATTTGGCTTTTTATTTCTTTGGAAAAAAGATATGGGGTTAATTGCAAATTTCTTATTTTCTATAACGGCAGGTATCTTGGGTTATATGGTTGTATCTCCTTTATTAAAGTCCATTGAAGAAAAGAGAACCTTTGAATCTAAATTTGATAAATGGTTAGGTAGAAATTAGCTCATAAACAACACGATCGGCTATGGAAATATAAAAGAATAAAATACCAAAAGGATATTATACAAATGAATCATATTAAATTTTTTGTTATACAGTTAATGCTATGTGGTGTAGTATTCCTAACTGCATCATACTTAGACAGCTATATTAGCAAACCATATACTATTATAGATTTAATAGCACTAATCATTGGTTTAATAATATATTATATCGTTTTAACCCTATACGAAAAGGCGAAAAAAAGTCTAAAACCCGTTCGCTATGAGATTTTATCTTCCTTATTAGCTATTCTTATTACGGCTATCATTACAAGTGTTTTAACTGGGAATTGAAGTTTTAATCTTTATGCAACTAACGCATTGCGTTAGTTGAACAAAAAAAAGGTCTTTTTAAATTAAAAATAGAATTAAACATGCATTACTTCGATAATCAAGAAGTAATGCTTTTTTTATTTTAAAATTGTGAGAAAAAATCGTTTTTAATACGTTTTATAATATGTAAAATCTTTTACCAAAAAAATAAGGGAATGGTTAAATGAAGTCTAATGATAAAAATTTTATTCAGCGATTAAAGCGACAAAAAGAAGATGCATTAGAATTTATAGTTGATCAATACTTGCCGTTAATAAAGGGAGTGGCTTATCAGGTTCTCGCTCCCCTTAAAAATGATGGAATTATAGAAGAATGTATAAATGATATTTTTCTTTCAATATGGAACCATTCGGAAAAGTTCGATGGAAATTCAAGTGATTTCAAGAAATGGATTTGTGCGATTGCAAAGTTTAAGTCGATTGATTATTACAGGAGAATTAGTAAAGAAAAAGAGTTCCCTTCTAATTATATGGATTTGAATGCTGAAGAATCAGTTGAAGATGAATTAATTAAATCGGAAGACAAATCTGAGCTAATTAAATTAATCAATCAATTAGATCCACTTGATCGAGATATTTTTATTATGAAGTTCTTTCTGGGATTAAAAACGGAGCATATCTCTATAAAACTCGGTTTGACTAAAGCTTCCATTGATAATCGGATTTATAGGGGAAAAAAGAAACTTTCTAAAAAAGCTACGAATCTTATTCTAGGAGGTAGTATTGTATGAAAGATATTTATGCATTATTAAATGAAATTGACATAGATGTAAATGAATATGAGGAAATGGAAGTAAGTGAATTTGAAAAGGCTAAAGTAAAAAGAGTTTTAAAACAAACAATTAATAAAAAAAAATCAATGAAGAGTTGGAAAAAACCAGTAGCAGCTTGTTGTGTAATCATTGGATTGGGTTACAGTTCAATGACTATTCCACCCGTCAAAGCATCAATTGAAACGGCATTAAATATGTTACTCAAAGACAAGTTTGAGAAAATGGATAATCTCCCATCTGAGACTAAATTTATGGCAGTTGAAAAGTATAAGAATGGTGATACTCTAACTACTTATATTTCTGGAAAAAAGGAAAGAGATGAGTGGCAAAATGGAAACTTTTCAATTTCAGATGGAAAAATTATTGCTTCATACGATAAGAACTCAAATATTTTTCTGATCGTAAAAAACGATGGTGAAGGATATTTAGAGGCAAAAAAAATGTTCTTAGAATTAGATCCTTCACAAATAAAGGACCTCGGAACAGACACCTTTTTTAATCGTACAGTTAATAAATATTTAGTTCAACCGTCAGATACAGAAAAAATAGAACTATGGTTTGATAAAAAAACAGATTTTTTAGTAAGAAAAATTGAAATCAATCCTGATCATACTCGAATTGAAAGTTCTAAAATAACCAACCTAGATTTTAATGCAGATATTTCTCAAAGTATTTTTGACATCAAAGCCCCTAACGGAGCACATGTTATCAATGCTAGTAATCCCAAATCCATGACTAAAGAACAGAAAAAAGAATATGAAAAATATATGGAAAAATCAGAGAGTAATCCGAAATTTGAAGATGAATAAAGAGTGTACTTTAAACCTTGATTAATCCATTTCTTATAGAACTAACGCATGCGTTAGTTCAATAAAAATAAGCCATATAAAAGGCTTGTAAAAGTAATAGTTTAGCCAACTAATATGGAGTAGAATACATAGAAAACCAATAATATAAGTTAAAAAAAACAAAATGGGTAAGGAGATGAACTCCTTACCCATTTTGTCAACAGCCCCATAGAAGTGACCTTTTTCATGTGTCTACTTCATAGGGTACATTTTATTTCTTTCGGATGCCTTTTTATTGGATTTAAAAATACCTAGTCTAGTGTAAACAGACTAATTACAGATGTTCTTCTATCTTAGTTGCTTGTATTGGTATGACATTATTAACCCATTTAAATCGTACTAGATAATATACATAACAGGAAACTACAAATCCAGTTGCCCAATAGAACGATGCGCGTTGGGATGAATCTAATACAAGTGATAGTATGATCCCTACGCACATAATGAACGAAGCGATTGGAACAAATGGATACCATTTCACTCGAAATGCCAAATCTTCTAATTTACCTCCATTTTTTATGTACGCACGTCTAAAGTTTATGTGTGAAAGTGCAATGACAGCCCAGGCAATAGTCGTTCCGATTCCTGATATTGCTAACAAAACAACAAATAAGGTGTTAGCTGCTATTACGCTAGTTAACAATGATAATAGGGCAAAGGCCAAACTAACTAATAGTGCGTTCATAGGAATTTGTCGTTTGCTTAATTTTCCGAATGCTTTTGGAACCTGACCACTTTCACTCATTGCGAAAAACATACGTGAGCAAAGGTATAAACCCGAATTCCCTACTGACAAAACAGCTGTTAAAATAACAAAATTCATGATGTCTGCTGCATATGGGATGCCTACTTTGTCAAACATCATTACAAATGGGCTTTCTACAAGTCCTGCTTTTCTCCATGGGACCAAAGCACTGACGATGATAATGCTTGTCACATAAAATAGAAGGACGCGGAAAATAATATTTTTTGTTGCTTTTGGAATGTCGCGTTCTGGATTTTCGGATTCACCAGCTGTAACCCCTAACAGTTCTGTTCCTTGGAATCCATAAAGTACAGAAATCATAGTTATTAAAATTGGAGTGAATCCTTTTGGGAACCAACCTCCGTCATTGTATAAGTTGGTGAAGAAAGGGGCTGTTTGACCACCTTTCAAAGAGATAATGCCTAAAACGGCGCATCCGCCAATGATAATAAATAAAATAATCGCCACAATTTTAATTCCGGCAAAATAATATTCTGTTTCAGCAAAACCTTTTGTGGTTAACGCGTTTATTCCGAACAGTAAAACGATGAAAAATAAGCACCAAATCCAAGTCGGCATATCAGGAAACCATCGCTTCATTAACAAACCTGCCGCTGTAAACTCAAGTCCGACTGTAGTCGCCCAACTCATCCAATAAGCAATTCCTACCATGAAACCTGTCGATGGACCAATGTATTTCGTTGCATATGCTTGGAATGAGCCTGTCACTGGCATGGCAACTGCAAGTTCCCCGAGGCAAAGCATTACGAGATACGTCATAATCCCACCAATCAGATATGCTACAATCGCTCCTCCAGCGCCTGCACTATTAATAGTTAAACCTGACCCTAAAAATAACCCAGTTCCAATTACTCCTCCCATCGAGATCATCGATAGATGGCGCGTTTTTAATACTCGTTTTAACTGTTGCTTCTCCATTTACTTCACCCCTAATGTTAATGGAACATAAGCTTGCTCACTTTCAAGTGCATGTTGTACTAATAAATGGAAATGATGAACACAATTTTCCGTTAAAGAAAAACGTCCTTGTGTATAGCCTTTTGATTGAAGTCCTTTTTGAACGGTTTCACATATTACAAAATCTTCTTCTCGAACTTGATCTAAAAATGCATAGAATTTTTTTTGTTCATCTAAGTCGTTTAAATCTAAGAAATATGTCGTATAAATTAATTTAGTAGTTTCGTGATCAATTGGAATTGATTGATTAATAGAAACGTTAGGAAGTCCTGGATTCACACTAATCCACATATTCGGATATAAGAAGTAATATTTTGCACTTTGACCTAATTTATCTGGTTCATTAGTGCCAGAGCGTAAAGGAACACCTTGATAGGAGTAGTTATCAAATGTACTAATTTCATAATTGTCCATATCCAGAGTGTTCACAAATCCTTTATGAATAGTTGGACAGTGATCACATTCCAAATAATTGTCTACAGTTACTTTCCAATTACACTTCACAATATCTTCTTGCACACGAGCAATTTTTAATTCCTCAAGAGGATAATCTTTTAACCCGTCAAACAAATTACCAAATACTTCAGACATCGAGGAAGCGTTTTCATCTAAGTTAATATATATAAAACTTGCCACAATTTCAAGTTTTGGCTGCTTTAAACAAAAATCCTCTGCATCAAATTGGAGTCCCTTCATGTTTGGTGCTCGATTTAAGTGACCATCTAGTGTAAATGTCCAAGCGTGATAAGGGCATTGGAGCATCTTCTTATTACCGCATTCTCTTTCTTCTAGTTTAGAAGCACGATGAGTGCATACGTTATAAAATGCTCGAATGACTCCATCGTTTCCTTTGGCAATTAAAATTGAATGTCCCGCAATATCTTTCGTAAAAAAGTCACCATTATGTTTTACCTGGCTTACGTGTCCAGCAAATAACCATGATTTTTCAAAAATTTTCTCTTGTTCGATTTTCAATGCCGCCTCATCTGTGTATAGACGGGATGGTAACGTGTATGATTGTCTTAACTCTGGGTTAACTTTATGTTCCATATCTCATAACCTCACTTTTTGTAAACTAATTTAAATTAAGAAAATAAATAAAAAAGCTAGTTGGAATCCTAATGATCAATCTTTATACCGCACCTTTTGTCATCATAATGAAAAAACAGGGTTTGTTTATTACGAGAAAAAATAATGACAAATGGCTGTTGGATTATAATACCTATTCCGCTGAATCCCCCCAATCGAAAAATATTCTTAAAAAATGGAGAATGGTAATTTACTTAAAAATATAATAACATGGTATACAAAAATAGTATACAATTTATTTTAAATTATTCTGATTATTCAGATTTGATTTTTTTATATATAAATACTCAAATAAGCTTATGGTTTTCAGATGGAAACATAATTTTAATTTAAGGGGTTTGTCCTCTACTTGGTTGGAAATGAGAGGAAAAAATAATATAATGTAAAGAAATGATGAATTAATTATTCCTATCCGTTAGGTGGTTACAATATGAGTCAGGACAGTATTCAAAAATCAAATATGGAGGAATTGGTTTACACAAAGATTAAATTATCAATCTATAACCGATTCATCCGCCCAGGAAGTCAGCTTGTGGAAGCGGCAATAGCAAAAAAGCTAAATGTTAGCAGGACGCCTGTAAGAGCGGCTATAAAAAAATTGGAGCATGAAGGATATGTGCAGGTTACCCCAAATAGGGGAGCTTTTGTCATTAAACCAACTGCGGAAGAGATGAAAGATGCCTATTCAGTTAGGTTACTTCTAGAAAAGCAATCCGCTGGACTAGCAGCTGAGCGGATTAGCAAAGAAGATATTGAAAAGCTTTATAATTTAATAGATGAAGAGAAACGAACATTTGATCATCGAGATACGGATAGTTATTATAAAATGAATGACTCTTTCCACTCAATCATAGCTGAGGCTTCACAAAATAAACTATTGCTCGAATATGTTAAAGATATTGTTAGCAGAACTACTATCTACGTTGTATTATTTGATCCTCTGGATACATTAAAAATAAACCCATCCATTGAAGAGCATATTGCTATAGTAAAGGCCCTTGAATCAAGAGATAAAATAGAGGCTGAAAAGGCTATGGAGATACATTTGACAAGTGTGATAACTGGTTTGAAATTAGAAGATAATGGGCTACAAGAGGATGTTCTTTTTCTATAGTGACTTATATTTTTAGCTTTTATTAATACTTTAAGGAGCTTTTTTGGCAGGTTTAAAGAGGTAAATAAAATATTAATATACATACCAAAATCAAGATGTGAGAAGCAAAGTAAACTAAGGAGATAGCTTATCTACTTTGAATAGTGGAAGAATTGTTTTGAAAAATATACTAATAACTTAAAATGACAACGTTCCTTAATTAAAATGTACCGTTTGTAAAGGATATTTGAAAAAGGTCTAGGCCACACAAAGAAGATGAATTCTGTATTCTATTATTAATCCATTTAATGCTAAAAGGTTCGGCAGGTAACTACAATATGAATTTCTCTTTTTCCTTTTTATCCATAGAACTTAATTGACCAATATAACTATAATCTGACTTCAAAAATACTCCGTTTAATAGTGACACATTTACTACACCTTATGAAAAAGGATGTAAAATAGCGAAAATAATTATTATGAAACATTATGTAATTAGCGCATTCGTTAGTTCATGAAGGGCTATTAAGTAGCCCTTTTTATTTTGCAAACAGCAGTATAGATTAATTAAAAAACAGTGTTTTAATCTATATACATTATTTTAAAAAGGATAAAGTTATATGCTGAAAATTAAATTTGAAGAGTGTCATTAAGAGACATCTTAAAAATTATAAATAAATTACTCTTAACTAAAGAATTAATATATTAACTTCAATCAAGTTTATTAACTAGTAAAAGAATTTCGATTGCTTTATTAAAGAGGATCCCATCATAAGATCATTTTCCTTTTATATTATTTATCGAAGCTAAATCATATGTGATTATCAAGATCTTTGAGAGAAACAAGGCTGGGCAAGTTATTGGCATATAAGAATTATGCGCGAACTAAATCTTGATTCTAATGAAGCGATTGAGTACGCAAAGCTTAATGCAGGAGTGGTTCAGCCATCAAAAACAAGCATTAACCCGTATTATTTAGGACTAAGAATGTTTGAAGATATTGAAGAGCGATATAATAATCCAACAAAAGAAATGAGAGAGTTAGGTGTTAAACCTGGTAGCGGAAGAGAAAAAATATTTGAAGTACGTGAGTTAGAGTCTGATAGTTCATTTATACGAAACTACTTAACTAAAGAACTCGTAATGCGAGAAGATATGTATTTATTCCAGCGACAAGGTAAGGAATATAAAGTCACTGATAAGGCTTGGGAAAATGTACGAGATCAGCTAGTGGTTAGTCGAGTAAATGGAGGATTCCCATATATTGTAGTTCAAGAGGGAGATTACTTAAAAAATGGTGAGCTTTATTTGAAGCATTCCTATGAAAATATGGAATTAGATGTGAAGTATGTTGAGAAGGTAATGCCATATATTCATCAGTTATGGGGTAGAGGGGTTCATTTGGAGACGAATATTGAGAATAAGTCTGTGTTGTTTAGTTATGATGGGAAGAATATTCATCGAAAGTATATTTAAGGCCACCTTTTTTTGGGTGGTTTTTTTGTATGAATTGCTTTCTATTATTAGCCAGTATTCAACTAAAATTCTGAAACAGAATGGCCGATTTAATAATCATGTAGCCTACTCAAAATCTTGACCAGAAATGTTTACCAGCATTTCTGGTCTCTTTTTATTTTTTACTCTGGAAATAAACATGTCTAGATCGAAATTTCCCCAAGTTTGATTAAAACTCTTTAACCTCGAAGTTTGTAATCGTTAACAAACGAGTTTTACCATCAGACCTTCGCTCCTAGAGACGATTGCTTACAAATTGTATCGAGAGGATGAGAAGAATCAAAAATAGGACAAACCTTGCCTGGCAATGCACTCGAAGACGGTATCAACCCGCTTCGTAAGTATACCGCTATTCTATGGTTATTTTTTAAAAAAGTTGTTCTTCAATTATTTTTTATTATTTCTAGGTAAAAAAAGTAAAATTCCCCCAAGTTTGATTCATAACTCTTTACACGAAATCTATAATCAGTTAACAAACCGGTGTTACGATCTGTACAGGCTCTCCTAGAGACGGTTGTTTACAAATTGTGTCGAGAGCATGAGAAAACCCAAGAATAGGACAAACCTTGCCTGGCAATGCACTCGAAGACGGTATCATCCCGCTTCGTAAGTATACCGCTATTCTATGGTTATTTTTTAAAAAATAGGAGGTGGCAGCTTTAACCCAAAGGTGGAACGGCCCTCAGTTGATCAAGTATTAGGTTCGACAGGAGTAGGAAGATACACAAAATCTAATGGAGAACGATTATGAAGAAATGGCGTTTGGCGTGGCAGTTTTAGAATAATGTCCGGCCAATCGAATGATCAGTAAGTTGGTTAATTTGGGTGGAAATCTTGTAGCAAGAGTTGTAAAAGTTTAATGCTTGCGAATTTAGTTCAAAAACTGTTCGACGAAGGAGGATAACAAGATTCGTTGTTAACAGGGGCCCTCGTTCATACGTGAATTTTTCTAGCTAAGAGAGACGATAATCGGCCATTTCATATGGAGTATTACAAAGAATAAAAGGAGGTTTAATTATGCTATTTCTTAAAAAGTTAAAAAAGCCATTTCTTTCACTCATGCTGGTGAATTTAGCCCTGACGGGTGTAGTAAGCAGTACTTCGGCAGAAAGCTCTGCGGCAGGTCCAGAAAACACTACGGAAGATCCTATCTTCAGCTTCATGTCAATGTCGGACACGCATAGCGATACTGGTAAAACAGCTAAAGCTGTAACAGATGCTAAAAATAATAATGCAAGTGCAATAGTTTTATCCGGGGATATAACCAATGTCGGGGATAGCGGTGAATATGACGTCATAAAAAAGGCTATCGATTCTGTAAAAGGTCATCCGCCGGTGTATTATACTATGGGAAATCATGAATATGATTGGCAGTCGGATTATAATGTAGCGAAGAACAGATTTATAGAAAAGGCAGAAATACCAGAAAAGAAGGTGTATTATCACCGGAAAATACAAGACTATGACTTTATATTTTTAGGGTATGATACGAAACCGTCCTATTATGCGTATATGTCCGACGAACAGTTAGCCTGGTTTGAACGCACGCTTGCTGCAAATGCTGAACCGGACAAGCCGATTTTTGTGTTCATACATGAGCCTATTCACCAGACCGTATCCAAGTCATATTCTTCGAATGGTTATTATCAAAGAAATTCACAGGAACAGGAGTTTCGAAAAATCCTTGAAAAATATCCACAGGTTATTTTAACAACAGGACATCTTCACGACGATACTAAGATACAAGGCAACATGTACGCGGATAAATTCACTGCATTGAGAGACGGTGCCGTTTTAAATAGTCAAGCTATGATGTTTGATGTATATAAAGACAAGGTGCATATAAAGGGAAGGGATGTATCTACACAAAAAACTATATGGGAAGGTACTGTGAGTCTGCACCCAAATACAACCGGCATGTATGAAGCCGAGGATAGTGTGTTCGCATATGCTACCTCTGGCGACGACATAAATCCGTCCGGCGGCAAGTATGTGAATATGAACCATGGAAGCGCATATATCGAGTCGCTCAAGGTTGACGGACGAGCTTCTGGCGGTAATAAAATATTGAAAATAAGGTATGCCACCGATGCTACCAATGCTACCAGGGGAATATATGTTAATGGAGCCAAAGTACAGACACTCAGCATTCCGACTACCGGAAACATGAGCTCGTATAACGATTTGGCGGTACCTGTTGAGCTGAATCCGGGTCCAAATAACAAGATTGTCATACAAAGCGATGGCAACGCAGCTAGCATGAATATAGATAAATTCCAAATTATGGATGGTAACAAACCCAGAAATATGTGGGGATTTAACGGCAATGGCAACGACAGTATCAAGAATGGGATTAATGCAACCTTCCATGGAAGTGCTGCCTATGATAAGACGGATAAAATGGAAGGTTCAGCTTCGCTAAGCCTGAACGGTGCTGACGGTAATTATGCAAGTGCAGATCTTGTATCAAACAAACAGAACAATGTAACGCTAACAACCTGGGTGAAGTGGAATGGTGCAACCTCAGGATCTCAACAAATATTGTCCAACGGAGATGGCCTTACCAATGGATATTCAATCATGCTGAATCATGAACAAAACGATAAGGTGTCCATTGCAATCAACGGGCAGATGATCCTTGGATCGCAGACTGCTTTGACTCCAAGACAATGGACCAATATTACTGCGGCAAGAAGAAGCGGAACCTGGGAGCTTTATATCAATGGCAAGAGCACACCGGTAACCAATAATACAACAGATCCTTCAAAGCCAACGACGGGAACGTATATTGGTGCGGACAGTAGAGGCCAACAAAGCTTCAATGGACGTATTGATGCAGTAAGGGTTTACAATCAAGCATTGTCTACCGATCAGATCATGGCAATTGCCAACGAGACTTCTGACGTTAAGTTAAAAAGCATCGAAATAACTAAACTGCCAACAAAATTGAATTACCTTCAGGGAGATGGGGTGAATATAGACGGGCTGGTTGTGACAGGCACTTACAGCGATGGAACAACAAAAGTGGAGAACGTAACGGATGATAATATTACCGGCTTTGATAGTGTCACTCTTAAAAAAGGAGCACCAATTACTGTGACTTTAGGTGGAAAGAAAGCCAGTTTTAATGTAAATATCTTAGATAAATTGCCTGGTTCAGCATCGGTGCCAGGAAGGATAGAAGGTGTAAACTACAATTCGAAAAAACCGGATTCTGTATTTAGAAATTTTCCGAATAATGATGGCGGACGCGCATGGGTGGTGACTGCTATGGAAAAAGGCGAATGGATGGAATATAACGTAGATGTGGCAAAATCGGGATATTATCAAGTAAATTACAGGGTGGCAACATGGCGTCCGGCAGAGGTTGAATTCCAGGTAGATGGAGTACCTCAAACGAGAACCCCATTTTCAACCGGGAGTTGGAATTATGACACTTTTTCCTCCGATACGATCAAACTGAGTGAAGGCTCACATAAAATAAGGCTGAATGCAAATACAGGTTTTTGGAGATTGAACTGGTTTGAATTGACAGAGGTACAAGAAAAAAAATTGAGCAGTATCACAGTACCTGCACCGGTAACAGTGCCAATCGGAACGGCGAAGACAGCGGCAGCTCTTGGATTGCCCGAAAAAGTAGCCCTTGTAACCGATGGGGGAAATGTGGATGTCAGTGTGAATTGGGATGTAAATAGTGCAAGCTACGACCCAACTGCCACGACGGCACAGACCTTCACAGTACCAGGAAAAGTAACTCTGCCTATTGGAGTCGCAAACCCGAACAGCGTTCCATTGACAATTAGCATGAGCGTAACAGCAAAGCCTGCCGAGCTAGCAGCCCACTGGAAGTTCGATGAAGGATCCGGTACAACCGTCGGTGATGCTTCAGGCAAAGGTAACACCGGAACTTTGCTTAACGACCCGACTTGGAACAGTTCGGGCAAGATCGGTGGAGCACTTGCTTTTAGCGGTGGCTCAAGGGCCGAGTTCAGCTCTTCGGCAACTTTGAATCAAACGGGTGACGAATCCGTATCGTTTTGGTTCAAAACTTCTCTGCCTGCAACCAGCACCACGAGCATTTTCCGTAATTCTAACCGTTTCACGGCCCTTCAGTTGGTAGGCGGTCAAGCTCGCGCGGCCTATTGGACCAATGGTTCATCCGGTTATAAAGCGCTGTATTTTCCATGGACCTACAACGATAACAATTGGCATCATTATGCGGCTACCTACGATCATGCACAGGGGCTGAAGATATATGTCGACGGTAACTTAGTGGCAAGCAAAGCAACGGATGTCGGACCGCTTCCGACTGTGACGGATAAAATTGTGCTGGGAGCCACTGAAATCGGTGGAGAAGCTTACAATGGACTGCTGGACGACGTTCGCGTATATAGCGGCGCATTGACTCAGCACCAAGTAACGCAATTGAGTGATCAACAACCGCCAACGACAACGGACAATGCACCAAGCGGATCGGTCAATTAAGATGCCACTGTAACCTTAAGCGAGAGCGATACATTGACAAAAGGGATTAGTTTTAAACTTTGATGAAAAGGGGTCCCGCGCAAATTTTTTGCTGCGGGACGCTCTATATATTTAGAAGCTCAATATTTATTAACACAATTACAATTCGCTCCAAGGCATTAGATTTAAACTTTGATGAAAAGAGGTCTCGCTTTGAAACTACGTGCATTCCTGTCCTTATTCATAGTCACCTTAATATTTTGTGCGAATGCCAGCACTTCATTTGCCCATACTGTCAAAAGTCAAGGTTACTCGATTTTAAATATTAAAGGGAAAACGATTGACTATGAACTTTTTCTTGATCAAATAGACATGCTGGAACAATTTGATACCAACAAGGATAAATATCTAGAGAACGAGGAACTGTCCTCGCAGAAAGAAAGAATCGAATCGGTATTACAGAAAGATCTTCGTATAAATGTGGATTCGAAGCCCTTAACGATGGAAATGCTTTCAATGGAAATGGCAGAAAAGGCTTCCACGATCGGCGTAATGTTTAAACTAAGGTTAACCGCCGATGAAGCGATCGATCAATTTAAGCTTCATTACAATCTGATGTTTGAAGATTCGCCTCTTCATACGAATGTATTTTTGGTCCATTCAGGGGAATATTTCTATCAGAATATTCTTGATACCAAAAATAAAGATGTTCAAATCACCATTACTCAGCCTGAAAGTGAATTCGTCCTATGGAAATACTTTGTACTTGGAATCGAACACATTTTGACCGGGTACGATCATTTGTTGTTTTTGGTATCTTTAGTATTAATCGCAACTCAATTCAAGGATGCATTAAAAATTGTTACTGCTTTTACAATCGCCCACAGTATTACACTGTTCTTGGTGGCGTCGGGCTACATTCACGTTATCCCGTCCTGGGTCGAAGCCTTGATTGCCCTGACGATCTGTTATGTGGCAGTGGAAAATATATTTGTTCAAAGGGCGAAATGGCGGTGGCTATTGACGGCCTTATTTGGTCTGATTCACGGCATGGGCTTTGCCGGGGCTTTGGCCGAAACGGGACTTCCAAAGAGCAATCTGATTGGCTCACTCCTGACGTTTAATTTAGGTGTGGAAGCGGGCCAGCTTATGTTCCTATGCCTATTACTTCCCTTCTTGCTATGGCTGCGAAGGTTCCCATGGTATCGTAAAATGATGATCTCAACGTCTTGCCTTATTTTTGTTTTAGCATTTTATTGGTTTATTCAACGTCTGCAATAAACCATATCCAAAACATGAAAAGGTTGCCAACCATATGACGGGAAGGCTCGAGAAGTGAAATTTTTATATTTTGTCTTCGTGGTTACCCTTCAAATTGTGCCATTCCTATGAGGGGATGCGTAATGCAAGTTCATTAGTAGAAGGCGACGAAGTTTCCAGAATGGTGGATTTGAAAAGCTTGACATGATAATCTCAGTGAAAAATAAAGGAGATAGCTATAATACTTCCCAAACTTTCAACTTAGCTACAGTCGTTACAAAGTGAAAGTATTTGTACTTGATTCATTTGGCGATAGCGTTGAAAAAATGGGTGTTCATAATATTGATAAAAATGAATCAAAGTTAATAGGGCTTTGTTTCATATTAATAGGAATTAAATATATCTTCATAAGTAAAAAATACAAAACGTTAGTATAAACAACACTTTATAAGATAAAAGCTTATTCCACTAAGGCATGCGTTAGTTCAATATGAATTCTAAAACCATCCCTTATTCATTCCTTTTAGAAACTGTCCTGCATTAAAAAAATAGGGAGAATATACCTTTATAAAACTAAAGCAAGTATAGGAGCTATGGGATAGTTAAATGGAAAATTGAGAAATTCTTAAATATTTTTTATGGCTGCCTGTTCTGTAATTGAAGTTGCCATTGGTAGTTTTTTTAATTGAAATAATGATCAAATAGATGAAAAAGGAGAATTTGACAAGAATCTAGTTAATATGAAAAATATAAACATGAGTCTGTTAGTTCGATAATAACTTAATTTTATTTAATTTCAGTTTCTTCAAACCTTATCGTTGCATTCTTCGTTACCTATAACGAGAGACCAATACAAAACTGAAGGAGATGTTAGAAAATGAAATTTCGTTTTACGCTTGCAAGTGTACTGTCAGTTATTTCAATGTTATTATTTGGTGCTGTAGCTTCCGCAGTTACTGATTTTACACAGTTCGGATTTACTAATGTAGTTGCAGAAAAGAAAATTAAGGCAGGGGAAGCGGCAAAAATAAGTCATAGTGGAATTAAAATTGCGATCCCAGAAGGGACGTTTCAACATGACGTTACTTTTCAAGTTCTTGAGGGGGATAATAAAAATTTCCAAGCTAATGCGCCAGAAGGAGAAATAGTAATTATGAATTTTGCGTTCAAAGTTACTGATATGGAAACAGGCCAACTTGTTGATAAATTTACTCCAGCGATTACATTTAGTTTTAAAGATAAGGAAGTAAATAATTTGAGTACATACTACAATGTTAAAACAGACGGCACGTTCGTCAAGAATAATAGTACATCTGTAATCGAAGGCAAAACATTAAGTCATCCAGTCGGTGCAGCTCCAGTTGGTTGGGCTATTACTTCACCAAGAGATTCTATAGAGAAATAACTGAAAAATACATTATAAAATGCCCATGACATCAGGAAAGAGAAGCATGGGTTTTCTTTATATTGAAACAAGAATAATGGATTTAGAAAATAAATGAAAAAGATATAAAGTTTTTCAAACCTTTTATAAGGTAGGACCGTTTACTAATTTGAAACTAAAATATTAAGGAGGAATACAGATGAAAAAAATGATGTTAATTTTAATGACTATAACATCAATCCTGATGTCAGCAGCTTGTAACATTGGAGAATCAGAAAAAAGTACTAAATCCTCTAATTATGAAAAAATAAGAAATCAAGAAATATCAACACTACAATTATTAGAAAACGTTAACGTTGGGAAATATTTAGCTGATTCCAAAGGAATGGCGCTTTATTATTTTAAAAATGATGTATATGAAAAAAGTAATTGTAGTGGAGAATGTTTGAAAAACTGGCCCCCATTTACTGCAGATAAATTTAAATTGCCAGTAGGATTTGATAAAAATGACTTTGGAACTATTACAAGGGAAGATTCAGGAGAGAATCAAGTTACTTATAAAGGTTATCCACTCTATTATTTTGTGAATGATAAAGTAAAAGGTGATGTAAATGGACAAGGAATTAAGGAGATTTGGTATATTGTGAATACTGACACCACATTTAAATAAATTAATTATCAAATACAAAGGAACAATCGTCTATATTGATTGTTCCTTTATTCTCCTCCAAATATATAATTTTACTATCAAACTAATAAAATACCTCACGAGAGGAGCATCAACGATTGAAGGATAAAAGTGATTTTGAATTAATGAATTTAGTCAAAAAAAAGCAAAGTCCTGCATTAGAAGAACTATATAATCGCTATATTAAATTAATTTATAGTTTTGTTTATAAGTTTACACAAAGAAACGAAGAAAAGACGAAAGAAATTATTCAACTGGTTTTTTTGCGACTTTGGACAACAAAAAGCACTTATGATGATACAAAAGGTGAATTTATAAACTGGTTACTTACTATTACTCGAAATATTTGTATAGATTATATTCGGAAAGATTGTAATGAGAATTTTAATAGGCAATGGAATGTCTACCATCATTCTAGCAAACAGCTTGAAATAGAAGATTCTACCAACGAAATAGCAGGTACAATAAATAAATTTGAACTCCAAGAAGCAAAGGATAAGTTATCTCAATCTCAAAAAAGATTAATAGATTTGTTTTATTGGAACGGGTATACACTTCATGAAATTGCCGAAATGGAAGATGAGCCTTTAGGAACCGTGAAGAATAGACTACATCAATCACTAAAGAAATTAAGAAAGTATTTTAACATAGGAGGTTAAGTAATGAAAAAAATATGTAATCATTTACTTCCTTATATTACGAATGAACTCAGTAAAGTAGAACAAAGAGAATTTAAAGAACATTTAGAAACCTGTCTGAAATGTAATAATGAATATAATCAGATAAAAGAAAGTTGGGAAGCCCTCCAATCTGACATTGAAGAAACAGAAGTACCAGAATCATTAAAATCTGAGGTGTTTGAATTTGTATTTGCACAACAAAAAGATGAACAAAACTTATTCACAATCAAACTAAAAAACTGGTTAACTTATTTAAAACAGCAGTTTACACCTTTAACAACTGTATTAATCTTAACTTTATTAACTATAATCGTATTCAATTTTAAAAATACCAAGTTGAGTAATCAAACGGCAATTAATAAGGAACTGAGTAGCCGTCCAGTCGAAATTTTATCTACACTTACACTATCTTCTGTTAATCAAAGTGAAGCAAATGGACATGCCTTTATTGTGCATCAAGGTCAAGAAAAAAAGCTAATTGTGCAAGTAAACAACCTACAAAAAACGGAAGGTAAAAAAGTTTATCAAGTGTGGTTGCTGAACAAAGGAGTGCGAAAGAATGCTGGGATATTTAAACCAAATAACAATGGCTCAGGTATTTTGACATTAGAACTTCAGGAAAATGAAGTTTTCGATAAAATTGGGATTACACTTGAACCAGATGAAAATAGCGTAAAGCCAAGAGGTGAAAAAATAGTAGGAACTTAATAATATCCTTCAAACGCATTTTCAAGTTGTAGAAGCTTAGCTAACTGTAATGAATCGCGACGATCCGTTTTTACTCGATCTCCAGTACGTTTAGGAATTAGTGTTGGTGCTACTACAATCCATTCGATATCCATCGATAAAAGTTGACGGTAAATACTATATCCACTTGAACCAGCTTCATAACAAACTATTAATTTCTCTGGATCACCTAACTTCTTAAAAAGTTTTCGAATAGCTTCTGGAGTATTTTGGATATTCCCATGAAATCTTGATGGGCTTCTTCCTTCATCAGCAATAATATCTTTTGAAACGTTTAAACCAATAAATTTTTGACCAACCTTCATAATACACGGCTCCTTTTGTTTGTAGCTCTACATTTGGTTTGGGTAGGCTTTTTGATTACTACCATTCTTGCCAAGTGCAACCTACGATAAGCAAAATTGAGCTGTTTCGTTCATTGTGACTAATCTGCCATTATGTTGAATTAGGAATAGAAGATTCTTAGTCAAAAAGAAGATCTTTAAGAGAAACAAGGCTGGGCAAGTTACTGGCATATAAGAATTATGCGTGAATTAAATCTTGATTCAAATGAAGCAATTGAATACGCAAAACTAAACGCAGGAGTAGTTCAACCTTCTAAAACAAGTATCAATCCATACTACTTAGGACTAAGAATGTTTGAAGATATCGAAGAGCGATATAATAATCCAAGCAAAGAAATGCGTGAGTTAGGTGTTAAACCTGGTAGTGGTCGAGAAAAAATGTTTGAAGTACGAGAATTAGAGTCTGATAGTTCATTTATACGAAACTACTTAACGAAAGATCTTGTTATGCGTCAAGATATGTATCTCTTCCAACGACAAGGTAAGGAATATAAAGTCACTGATAAGGCATGGGAAAATGTACGAGATCAACTTGTTGTTAGTCGGGTAAATGGAGGTTTCCCTTATATTGTAGTTCAAGAAGGAGACTATTTAAAAAATGGGGAGCTTTATTTGAAGCATTCCTATGAAAATATGGAACTTGATGTGAAGTATGTTGAAAAGGTAATGCCTTATATTCATCAGTTGTGGGGTAGAGGGGTTCATTTGGAGACGAATATTGAGAATAAGTCAGTGTTGTTTAGTTATGATGGGAAGAATATTCATCGGAAGTATATTTAAGGCCACCTTTTTAGGGTGGTTTTTTTCTTTAAAACTAATTCTTTGTTTTTTATCAGTTTAAGGCATATTTCATATCAATAGCTTGAAAATACAACTAATAACTTTTACGAACATCATACATATACCCTTAGAGTTCTATAATCAATGAGAAATCTTAGATTTGGCATATAGTGGAATAGTTTTCCTTTAGAAAAATATTTACATTTTACAATATTCAGAGTATTATAAGTTTTATCTTACATACAACTTACATGTAAGTTGCGTGTAAATTAGGGAGGGATTTTTTTGAAGGGAAAAACACTTCAAGAAACAGCGTATCAAGAAATTAAAAACAAAATTATAAGGGGGGATTTTTTAGAAAGCGGTTTCACTTCCCAAAATCAGTTAGCGTCTGAGCTTGGAATAAGTAGAACACCGATAATGGCTGCTTTACAAAGATTGCAAAATGAAGGGTTTGTAAAAATTATTTCAAACCATGGCATTCAAATTTTAGGACTGAACGTACGTGAGATAGAAGAAATGTATGAACTGCGATTGGCGTTAGAAACTTTTATCATGCCAAAAATAGTTAAATTGATAACTGTGGAACAAATTGAGATACTTGAGGAATTCATTCAAGAACAGAAAAAGTGTGTTGAAAACAATGATCTGATTGAATTTTTGAAATTGGACTCTGCCTTTCATTTACAACTTACTGAAGTTTATGGAAACTCTTTATTTATTCAAACACTTTCTAATATTCGAGAAAGATTATTTAGTAATCCATATTATTTTCGTAGAAAAGATTATCAAATTTCTAGATATATAAAGGAGCATGAACAAATAATTGAGGCAATTAAATCAAAAGACATTAACCAAGTGATTAAAGAGTTAGAATCACATATTAATGGATAGATTTTGAATAGTTGGTGGTTTTCAATAGAATGCGTTAACCTTGGAGGAAATTATGAAGAATAAAACTTTAACCGACAGTATTATCATTGGGTTTGCCACATTTGCAATATTCTTTGGAGCAGGAAATCTTATTTTCCCCCCTTATATTGGTTTTACTTCAGGAACAGAATGGGTTCCAGCGTTACTTGGTATGACAATTACAGGTGTAATTTTACCAGTATTAGGAATTGTAGCTGTATCTGCCAGCGGAGAAACATTCGCTGACTTAACTAAGCCAATAGCACCTTGGTTTTATAAAGTATTTTGTACACTAATCATGATCGTCATTGGGACTTTCATCAATGTTCCGCGAACTGCCGGAACTAGTTTTGAAGTTGCTATTCAACCATTTTCCCCTAATTTTCCAACAGTCTTGTTCAGCGTTATTTTCTTTGCTATTGTGTTTTTAGTTTCTGCTAACAAGGGAAAGGTTATTGATACCATTGGAAAATTTTTCACTCCTTTTAAATTAGGATTGTTGCTGGTTATCGTTGTAGTTGCCATTTTTTCTCCTATTGGGAAACCAGTTTCAACCAATTTATCGAAACCATTTTTGAATGCCTTTGTTCAATCCTATCAAACAGCTGATGTATTGACTGGATTGCTCATTTCAAATATTATCATTGCAACAATCCGTGCCAAAGGATACGCTGGAAAAGAATTAAAGAAAGTCACAATCTATGTTTCGGCCATTGCTGGTCTTGGGCTTTTCGTAATTTATGGAGGATTGCTCTATCTTGGTTCAAGCGGTAGCCAAGTAATATCAAACAATAATATTGAAAGAACTACTTTGTTAGTAGATTTGATGAATAAATTAATGGGGCAAGGTGGCGTGACACTACTTGCACTATGTGTTTTACTAGCTTGCTTGGTGACAGCAATCGGATTAACAAGTGCGACTAGTGACTTCTTGACAGACCTAACAAAGAATAAAATTAATTATCCTACTTGGGTGGCTATTAATGCAATAATAAGTGCCATTTTTTCAAATGTTAAAGTGGATGCAATCATTTCAGCTGCTGCACCTATCTTCCTTGCTTTGTACCCAATTTCGATTACACTCGTTATTTTAGGATTGTGTAGTAAATATATACCAAATAGAGGGTCGTATATTGGAACAGCATGTTTTACATTCGTCTTTAGTTTAAATGACGCTTTTAATGCAATGGGGATTAAATCAGATGCCTTTAACTCATTAGTGACAAAGATACCATTCAGTTCTCAAGGTTTCACATGGTTGATACCGGCTATTGTAGGTTTTATTGCGGGAACGATTACTTACAAAATATTCATAAAGAAGCCTAGCAATACTATTGCAGCTTAACTTACACGAATTGAAAGAAGGAAGTTTTATGAAAAAACCTATTATCGGAATTTCTTGTAGCTTTAGTCCAAATGGTCAGATTGGAGTTGTGTCTCACCTTGGTGCACCAAGCCAGCAATGGCAACTTCTTGCAGACGACTACATTCAAGCAATTGAGAAAGCTGGAGGGATTCCAGTAATTTTGCCAGTCGTTGAAAACCCAGAAACAATCCTTCCGATTCTAGGGAAGCTAGATGGAATTATTTTTACTGGTGGAAATGATGTGAGCCCACTTTGTTATAACGAGACACCTTCAAGTGCTGTAGGAGAGGTTTCTGTGAAAAGAGACAATGCAGATTTGGTACTAATAAAATCTGCATTGGAGAACCATCAAATTCCGATATTAGGGATTTGCAGAGGTTGTCAAATGCTGAATGTGGTTCTTGGTGGCACATTACATCAAGATCTTGCTAAAGATGGTGTCACAAAGAATGAACACTTTTTATTATCATACCCTATCGAAAATATTTCTCAAGTAGCAAATATTGAGACAAACAGTAGACTTGCAAAAATTTTCAGAAGTAAGAGTATAGGTATCAATAGTTTCCATCATCAAGCAGTTAAAGATTTAGGGGAAAATCTAGTAGTAGCCGCAAAAGCCGAAGATGGTGTCATTGAGGCTATTGAAATTCCAGGTGAGAGATTTATAGTTGGTGTCCAATGGCACCCTGAGATGATGCAGAGAAACAAAGTAAATCACTCTGTCTTTTTTGAGAGTTTTATTAAGGAATGCGCTCTTAATTAATTATTAATGTACACTTGCTACATAGTGAAAAATGTAGAATCAGGAATATAAAAATTTTAATCAAAAAGAAGATCTTTCAAAGAAACAAGGCTGGGCAAGTTATTGGCACATCCGTATCATGCGTGAACTAAATCTCGATTCGAATGAAGCAATCGAATACGCGAAACTAAACGCAGGAGTAGTTCAACCTTCTAAAACAAGTATTAATCCATACTACTTAGGACTAAGAATGTTTGAAGATATTAAAGAGCGATATAATAATCCAACAAAAGAAATGAGAGAGTTAGGTGTTAAACCTGGCAGCGGTCGAGAAAAAATGTTTTAAGTACGAGAGTTAGAGTCTGATAGTTCATTTATACGAAACTACTTAACGAAAGACCTTGTTATGCGTGAAGATATGTATTTATTTCAGCGACAAGGTAAGGAGTATAAAGTTACGGATAAGGCATGGGAAAATGTACGGGATCAACTTGTTGTTAGTCGGGTAAATGGAGGTTTCCCTTATATTGTAGTTCAAGAAGGAGACTATTTAAAAAATGGTGAGCTTTATTTGAAGCATTCCTATGAACATATGGAACTTGAAGTGAAGTATGTTGAGAAGGTAATGCCTTATATTCATCAGTTGTGGGGTAGAGGGGTTCATTTGGAGACGAATATTGAGAATAAGTCAGTGTTGTTTAGTTATGATGGGAAGAATATTCATCGGAAGTATATTTGAGCCACCTTTTTTAGGTGGTTTTTTGTATGAATTGCTTTCTACTTTTAGCCAATCTGCATTTCTCATTCTCTTTTCTCTAAAAATTAAAAAATCTCAAATTGGATAGTTAAGACTCTAATTTGAGATTTCAAGAGTATAGGTCGTATCATATAACGGGTTGGATATACTTCGAGTAAGAACTAGGCATTATCTCGTAGCAAGTCTTTGCGGATAAAAGATAACTATAATCTTTAATCGTAGACGGTTAGGTTGAAGCAACCAAAAGAAAAAATGACTCAAGTAGTTGGTCATAATAAAAAGACAAACAGATTTCCCAATAAGACAGATAGATAACCGTATCTACCCGAAAAATAGCCAATTAATGAAATAAATTAGATTTAGTTCCTAGTGCAATTACAAACTTACCCATACTTAAAGCATTTTGACATAAATCTTTTAAATCTTCTGCAAATACTCTTACTTCCTGTTCCTCACTAGTATTTTTTGTATACGTATTTACTAACGTTTCGCAGATATGGATTAATTCATTAATTTCTTGTGCGTTGTATTTCTTTTTCCCACGATCAGTTAAGAAAAGCAATAAATCAACTTGTTTAAAATTTCTTGTTAAATGACCAGATAAATACTCTTCGCGAGAAAAAAAACCTTCTTCATTCATAAGATAAAAGTGTGCGTTATCTCCCAAATTTATATATTCATCCGAATTAGCCACTTCTTTAAACTTTTTGGCCACGCAGAAAACGATTCCATCCAAGAGATTGTGTTTGACCTTCTTTAAATTGCACTCGCAACACTTTGCTTTTCTCCAAAGAGACCTATATGTTACCGGATCGGAATTGCCTTTTTCTAATTCTTCATAGGCATAAATTAACGCTTTTTTCGCTTCAATCTGCTGAGGAGTTTGCATATCGAGAATTCTTTTTTCACTATACATAATATAATACTTATTAAAATTTCTTCTTGATTCCGCGATATAGGAATCATCGTTTGGATCGACATCTTCAAAATTTTCGCCGAATGGTAAGTCTTCCCAATGGCAAAGCATACAGGTATCGCACATATCACGCGCGTCTAATGTTGGGTATCCACAACACGGACATTTTTCTCGTTTCAATTTAATCCCTCCTGACGTTTCTAACGGATAAATAGAACTTTAAGTTTGGAATTGTCCCCGCATCTGTGACAGGAGGAACGAACATATCAGGATTTTCAAGGTCTCACATAACATCCCGTGGACTCAAATACCACCAACTGGTACCATCATTTCTTATCAGCTGTGGTATATTACCGAAGTAGGGGTAATTCCAAAGTCTATTGACCATACAGTCATTAGTCTAATTTTATGCAGTTGAAGTTGGAATTAAAAATTGTCCTTAGAAGCAAAAAAAATTTGCATCTATTGAGATTCTGTAATTCAACATGTATGTCTTATTACACTAAACTGCCATTATGTTGAATAATGAATAGAAAAATTTTTATAAAAAAGAAGATCTTTGGGAGAAACAAGGCTGGGCAAGTTATTGGCACATCCGTATCATGCGTGAACTAAATCTCGATTCGAATGAAGCAATCGAATACGCGAAACTAAACGCAGGAGTAGTTCAACCTTCTAAAACAAGTATTAATCCATACTACTTAGGACTAAGAATGTTTGAAGATATTGAAGAGCGATATATTAATCCAACAAAAGAAATGAGAAAGTTAGGTGTTAAACCTGGCAGCGGTCGAGAAAAAATGTTTGAAGTACGAGAATTAGAGTCTGATAGTTCATTTATACGAAACTACTTAACGAAAGATCTTGTTATGCGTGAAGATATGTATCTCTTCCAACGACAAGGTAAGGAATATAAAGTCACTGATAAGGCATGGGAAAATGTACGAGATCAACTCGTAGTTAGTCGAGTAAATGGAGGATTCCCTTATATCGTTGTTCAAGAGGGCGATTACTTAAAAAATGGAGAGCTTTATTTGAAGCATTCCTATGAACATATGGAACTTGAAGTGAAGTATGTTGAGAAGGTAATGCCTTATATTCATCAGTTGTGGGGTAGAGGGGTTCATTTGGAGACGAATATTGAGAATAAGTCAGTGTTGTTTAGTTATGATGGGAAGAATATTCATCGGAAGTATATTTGAGACCACCTTTGAAAGGTGTTTTTTTGTATGAATTGCTTTCTATTATTAGCCAGTATTCATCTTGAATACTAAAATAAAATGGTCGAATTAATGATCATATAGCCATTCCAATTTCACATCCTCTTTGTTCATAAAATTTCAAAGTACTAATTTAAAATGGTTTTCGATAAAGAATTTATAATAATTCCCTTTCCCAATTTTATAATTCTGACTAGAATTTTGTTGATGCTTATTCAACATAATGGCAGTTTAGTTGAATAAGAATTTTCAAAAAACAACGATAAAAATTCCAATATATGGTAAAATTTATTAGTGCAGTAATTAAGTTTTAATTAAAAGGAGAAGGAGAATAAATTATGATTAGGAAATTATCTATTATACTTATGGCTACAATGATGCTTACAGCCTGTTCCGATTCTAGCAATACAACAAAACAACAAAATGAGCAATCAACTGAAGCGTCATCTTCTGTAACATCTAAGAAAGCAATAAATAAAGTTCTTGAGCACCTATTTACTGGTCCAGATAAGAAGCTTATAGATTTAATGTGGAATCCTAAATATAAGACTGTTGTAAATAATAAAGAAGAAAACCCAACGTTCGATAAATATGTAGCAGAGGTATACGGACCATACATTGCAGATTCTTATCTCGATCCCTTCGTTTCAACAATTCTTAGTCAATATTCGAATTTTGCTTACGATGATGGCTATAAGTTAAGTCTTAAGAAGATTTCAATTAAGCAAAGTGATAATGATTCAACTCGTTATACCTTCATAGCAGAGGTCGGGTATCAGAAAAATGAAGATGAAGAAAAATCTGCAAATGTAGAAGGCAAAGTCTACTTCTATTCAAAAGATAAAGGAAAAATCTCGGTAATCAAACTCATTAACGACAATGGCTTATTGGATAACTTAAGAACGAAAAATTGAATATTTTATACAATACAAGTTTGCATATTCTGAATCAAGAGGTTTAAAAAGAATATAAGTTACCTCACAAGTTTAACACCTTCACTATCTCAATAAAAAAGAGCTACCATTAGTAACTCATGTTGTTCAACTAACGCATGCGATAGTTGAAGATTACGAGTCACAAATGTTGCTCTTTTTTTATTAAAATCAATGTCAGACAAGACAAATGATTATTTAGATAACATTCTACTTCATCTTAAATGTGAATATTGTTTAAAGACATTATTTTTGAATGATGAGGTGGTATTCTTTGGTTCAAGAAGTCCTCTCAATGGAACAAATGGTTCATATTATTCAAAATGGCTTAACCAAGAAAAATTCACCAAAACGAGTAACAGTAATTGGTGGTGGGCTATCTGGTTTAGTTAGTGCCTCACTTTTAAAGGAAGCAGGACATGAAGTTACTATTCTAGAGGCAAATAGAAGAATCGGTGGAAGGATCTATACAAAAAGAGAACCATTTCTTAATTACCAATATACCGAACTTGGTGCCATGCGTATTCCTTCAACCCATCTTTTAACATTTGCATTAATAAATAAATTTAATCTAAAAGTAAATGAATTTATTAATAGTACTCCTAATGATTTAATATACGTTAATAATGTATTAACAAATCAAAAAACTTACGATTCAAATCCAGATATTTTAAATTATTCCGTTGCCGATAATGAAAAGGGAAAGACTGCAGAAGAGTTACTCCGATCTGCAATTGGTCCTGTCATTGACTTTATTAATCAGGATCCAGTAAATAATTGGGATATTATTATTAAAAAGTTTGATCAATACTCGATGGAAAATTTTTTAAAATATAATCCTGTTGGGAATTCTTTATCAACGGGGGCAATAGATATGATAAAGACAATGATTGGTATAGAGGGTTTTCCGGAATTAGCATTTACAGCAATATTACGAGAAGTAATTGTACTTCTAACCCCAAATCTTAAACTATATGAAATAACCGGTGGAACGGATTTCCTTGTAAGGGCATTTTTACCCCAATTGGAGGAGAATATTTTCCTGAACGAAAGGGTAACTAAAATTACACAAGAAGATAAGGTAATAATCTATACAGAAAATGAAGTACTTAACAGGCAGAGTCAACATGAGTGTGATTATGTTATTTCAACAATCCCTTATTCTTTATTTAACTTTGTAGATATTCATCCATACGAGTCGTTTTCCTTTAATAAATGGAAAGTTATTAGAGAGTTACATTACGCAGATTCAACTAAAATAGCGATCCAGTTTAAAACAAAATTTTGGGAAAAGTTTGGTTTATTTGGTGGTAAATTAACAACTGATTTACCTATTAAGTTTTCATATTTTCCTAGTCACGATTTTGGTGATAATACAGGGGTGATTTTAGCTAGTTATACTTGGGAGGACGATGCTACGATTTGGGAAAGTATGAAAAATAATACTCGTATTGATAAGGCTTTAGCTAATCTTTCAATCATTTTTGGTGATGTAGTTTATAAAGAATTTTTAGTAGGATATTCGCAAAGTTGGATGCAGTTTCCATTTTCAGGTGGAGCATTTGTAATGTATAAACCAAATCAAAAAAGAGATCTTGGCCCTTTTGTTAACAATCCCGAAGGAAGAGTTCATTTTGGAGGTTCTCATGCATCTTCTACTCCTGGATGGATGCAAGGGGCAATTGAATCAGGAGTTCGTACTGCTTATGAAGTTAATAGTTTATAAATATAAAATTCAAAATTTAATAAGCATACTCAGGATCAAAAAGAAAAGGATGATTGCTAATGTAACTAACGCACGCGATTCTTCAATAACGAAGGATCGTTTTTCTTATGCAGCTAAATGGCAGTTTAGTTGAATAAGAAATATTAAATTTCAAGTTAAAAAGGCGAAATTCCCAAGTTACAGACTTAGGAAAAGAATTTATAATAGAAGTAACACATTTTTAGAAATTGGAGGAAAGAATGGAAATAATTTTTAACTTAATAGTTTGTTTAGTTGGATTGGTTCCACTTGTTTATGCAATGTCTACTTCGAAAAATAAAAAAAGTGATTCAGAAAATAATAAGTCATCTAAATATCGTCTATGGTATAGGATTGCTTTTATTCTTAATGTATTGATTTTGATTTACATTGAGTATACGATACTAAATTAATGAAAAAACATAGCCATTAATTAGTTTAGTAATAACAGCCATAACTACTTTTATCCCAGGAGTTATTGCACTATTTAATAGATTAATTAAGAAATCTAAAAGAACATAATAAAAAATGCTATTCAACTAACGCACTGCTTTAGTTGAACAATATGATCGGCTCTTTAGCCGATTTTTTTGTGGAAATAAATGGCAGTTTAGTTGAATAAGAAAAGGAAAATTTTAGGCGAAAATAGAATTCATCTTAATAGAGTTTTTTTAGGTATCATTACAACCAAACCATTGAGGTGAATTAGTTGGAATCTATTTTTAAAGAAATAGTACAAATTATGCAGCACGATTATTCTGGGTATAAAGACAAGAAGGGATGGGATAACCCTGAATACTTTCTTCGAAAAATAATTGATTTAAAAACGAGTAAAGAACTTACAAATGAATTATTTACTGAGATCGTTAAGGACTATTTATTGGATTTTAAAGATCAACATATATACTTTGAACAATTCAATTCTACAAAAAAAGACCTGAATTACCTTGGATTTCGTGTTCGTCGTTTTGAGGATAAACTATATGTGACTGAAGTTAGTGGTGAAAGTAGATTAAAACGGGGGATGTTCTTCAAATCGTTAGAAGGATATTCAATTCCTGAATTGGTTGAACTGCATAAACGATTTTTAAGTGAATCAGCAGCAGACCGTGAGAATTGGTCGCCAATTCTTTCTTTATATAACTATGGTGAAATAGTAGATTTACACGGAAATATTAGTTTGTTTTCATTTGAATTCTATGAAAAATCTACTTATACCGCCACTTATTCAGTTAAGGCATTAGCAGCGAATATTTTACTAATAACAATGACAGACTTTATGAATCCTCAAGCAATTATAAACATGATTAACGATAACCATCAATTACTTGAATCAACTGAACATTGGATTATCGATGTTCGTACAAATTATGGAGGAAGTGATGCAAGTTTTTATCCTCTGCTTCCATACATACTGCCAGAAGAAGGAATTAATTTAGCAGATTCAGGAGAAAAGATGCTATTCAATTGTACAAATGCAAACACTGCGCGCCAATTAGCCGAACTTGATATAGATATAGAAAATACTAACGATAAACAAACATTATTATTTCTAAATGTCTTTAGGAGAGAATGGGAAAAAAATAAAGGGAAAGGATTTAGAGAATTTCATTTTGACGAACTCTTTCCATCAACTATGACCAAAGGAAAACACACTCCTAATAAAATAGTGCTACTTACTGATAGTATGTGTGGGAGTTCAGGAGACTCATTCGTAGAAATTTGCAAGAAGTCAAGAAAAGTAACTGTTATAGGAAGACCTACAAAGGGATTAAACGATTATACGAACTTGACTAGTATGAAATGGAATAACGAATTTGAGCTAATGTATCCTACTTCACGTCTATCGCGAATTGACAAAGGAGAGGGGATGTCAGGAATAGGTATTAAACCACATAATTATATTCCATGGAGTCCTAATCATTTAGAAGAAGATATTGATTTAAATTCTGCTATGTCAGTTTTAACTTCATTTAGTGTGAAAAACATATGAAATCCGTGATAATCCTTATGCAACTAAACCAGCTAATAGTTGTCAATATTTTTCATTAAAAATCTTTTAAAAGACATGTTATACTAAAATTAAACATGCCAAATAACCTTCCATCCTGAATGATTTGGAAGGTTTTGTATTTCTTTCCTTGTTTCTACATTTAAGCTATATCTTGGAAAGATGTATTGGTTTTTAAAAGGGCATAAATCCAGTGTGAAAGCTTATTTACACAAGCAATAATTGATACTTTATAGGGTTTTCCTTCATTACGTTTCTTGTCGTAAAACTCTCTTAATCTCTTATTTCTCGGAATGATTTCATCGGTAGTTTTCTTTTTACGACTGTCTCGAATGGCGCATTTAACAGCCATAAATAAGGCATGTCTTAGTCTGCTAGATCCTCGTTTTGTAATGCGATTTTTCGTTGCTGTAAATCTACCAGACTCAAAGACGCTTGGATCAACTCCGGCGAATGCTACAAGTTTTTTAGGATGATTAAACGGATCGATTTCTCCGATTTCTGAAATAATCGTTGCAGCGATTTTTTCTCCTATACCGGGAATCGTTTGGATAATTTTATATTCTTCAATTTCTTTCACAAGGGCATCTATTTCAAACTTTAATTTCGATAGATGCTCTTTGTATTGAAGAATCAACTTAATGTGCATTTCCATCGTTATGACAAGACTGTGATATAAGTTTGTTTGAAATGGATTTATTGTTGCCGCAGCTATTAAATCTTTAGCTTTTGTTCTTGCCCAAGATTTTGAACGGCTATTACAATACAACTTGATCTTCTCCGAAAGTAGGTCTTCTCCTGCGTTCAGAACATCATTTGACGTTGGAAATTCCAGTAAAGTGAGGAGGGAAACAATTGAGTATAGGTCTCCAAATACACTAGTGAATTCAGGAAACACTTGATCAAGTATTGTTTGGAACTGTAATTTTGTTTGTGAACTCATCCCAGTAATACTATCGTGTTGTCGAGTTAGATTACGAAGATTTAGAAGCTGAATGCCTCGTTTTTTATTTGGCTCTAATTCTTCTTTGTAATACAGCTCGCAGAGGTGATACGAATCAATCGCATCGGTTTTAACTTTTCGTAAACTTGTGCTTTTAGCTCGATAAGAAATTAATGGATTTACGACAATATACAAATAATTATGTTCTTCTAGAAAATGAAGAATAGGTGAGTGATAGTGTCCTGTCGACTCTAATACAATTGCTGGTTTTTGTTTAGAAAGATTCTCAATTTCTATTAAAAAATGATGTAATTGACCAAACCCTTCAAGTGTATGAGCGATTTTAAAACTGCGTTTATATGGATGCCCCTTATCTAAAAATGCTTGAACTTGACTTTCCCCTTTGGCAATATCCAGACCAACCACTGGATTCATAAACTATCTCCTCCTAAAAATAATTCACCGGTAACCCCTAATCCATTTTGCAGTGTCATAGGTTCGCTTGTTATACGAGATCTCAGTCCCAACCAGCCCAAATCATGCTTCTACAAATAGGGGGCGAACTGTTTAGTTAACGGGGTCAAAGCCCCACGCATGCAACGTTCTACCCCGGCTACCATAATGATAAAACCATATGAAAAATGGTCAACCAGTAAAAACTGGATGACCTTATAATACGAACGCATGCAATAGTTAAAAAATGTCGGACTGCTTAGGCAGTCTTTTTGTGCGACGGGCAGTCGCATAGGGTGCTGACCTAGTCAGCGCCCTTCAATTATTTTATTTAGACAGAGACGACACTTCGGTGTAACGACT
>NZ_JBHXLC010000036.1:0-33500 GCF_042721555.1 Gottfriedia sp. NPDC058432 | reverse complement strand
CATAATTATAATGAAGAATATAATTTTATAAAAAGGGGATATAAAAATGAAAGTCGGTATTATGGGGGCAACCGGATATGGTGGTCTGGAACTTGTAAGATTCCTATCAATGCATCCGGAAATAAGCGGTATGAATTTTTATTCAACATCAGATTATAAGGAAGATTTGTCTACTTATTATCCACATTTAGCTAATCGTTCTAGTGGGCCAATAAAAAAGTGGAATAAAAATAAATCTGTTTCCGAAAATGATATTTTGTTTTTTGCTACACCACATGGAGTTAGCAGTGAGTTAATGGAAGAAATCGATTTTTCGAAAACAAAATTGATTGATCTATCAGGGGATTTTCGATTAAACAAAGAAGAAACATATCAGAAATGGTATAAACATACGCATCCTTGTTTTTCAAAAACAAACGAATTTACATACGGACTATCTGAACTTAATCGAGAAGCGATCAAACAGTCTAACCAAATAGCTAATCCAGGATGTTATCCAACAGCAACGCTACTTGGAGTCGCACCATTATTAAAGGCAGGAATTGTAGGGGAAAATTCAATAATAGTAGATGCTAAATCTGGAATTTCTGGAGCTGGAAAAACAGCAAATGAAACGACTCAATTTATGAATCGAAATGAAAATTTAACAGCCTATAAAATTACTGAACATCAACATATACCTGAAATTGAACAATTTATTGAATCAATTGATTCAAAACAGGATTTCATAACTTTTACACCACATTTAGTTCCAATGACAAGAGGAATTTTGTCAACAATTTATGTTACTTCAACACGTGAAATTAGTAACGATGAATTAAAAGAAATCTATAATCAAAGTTATGAAGATTCCTATTTTGTGAGAGTAAGAGATAGTGTACCTTGTACAAAAGATGTTTATGGTTCAAATTTTTGTGATTTATACGCAACTTACGACGATCGTACAAATCGAATCACAATCGTTTCTGTCATTGATAACCTTGTTAAGGGAGCGGCAGGTCAGGCGATTCAAAATATGAATTTAATGTTAGGTTTACCAGATGAAACAGGTTTACAATTTACACCAATATTTCCATAAGGAGAGATAAAAGTTGATAACAAAAGAAAAGAATATAAAAAAAATAAATGGAACAATTACATCACCAAATGGTTTTTATGCAAGTGGAGTTCATGCTGGACTACGTTATAAACGTAAAGATTTAGGATTAATTTATTCCGAGAAGCCAGCATCAGTTGCGGCAGTTTATACATTAAATTTATTTCCAGCTGCACCAATTGCAATTACAAAAAAGAGTATTTCATATAGTAATAAGCTTCAAGCAGTTTTAGTAAATAGTGGTTGTGCAAATGCATGTACAGGTAAAAAAGGAGAAGATGATGCCTATTTAATGAGATCATGGTGTGCTGAGCACCTTAATCTGCCAGAACACTTAGTCGCAATCGCATCAACGGGTGTAATCGGTGAATATTTAAAAATGGATCGATTAAAAGGTGGAATTGACAAGTTAACTCTCCGGAATAAGTTAGAAGATGGAGAAGATTTTGGCCATGCAATATTAACGACAGATACAGTTATAAAAACTACTTGTTATGAAGTATTGATCGATGGAAAGCTTGTAACGATTGCTGGGTCTGCTAAAGGTTCTGGAATGATTCATCCAAATATGGCAACTATGCTTGGTTTTGTGACAACTGATGCGACGATCAGTTCTTGTCAGTTACAAACTTTATTAAAAGAAGTGACAGATAAGACATTTAACCAAATTACAGTTGATGGAGATACTTCAACAAATGATATGGTTTTAGTTATGGCAAATGGAGCTGTTGAACATGAGGAATTAACTGAAAGTCATCCAGATTGGGGTAACTTTGTAGCCGCATTTCAATTAGTTTGTGAAGACTTGGCTAAAAAGATTGCTAGAGATGGTGAAGGGGCAACTAAGTTAATTGAAGTAAATGTAAATGGAGCTTCAAGCCAAAAAAATGCAAATCAAATTGCTAAATCAATCGTTGGATCAAATTTAGTAAAAACAGCTGTTTATGGTGAAGACGCTAACTGGGGGAGAATTATTGGTGCCATTGGATATAGTGGGGTCGAAGGTAATTTTAATCAAATCGACATCGCCATTAATGGTGTAACAGTTCTATTTGGTAGTAAACCAGTTGAGTTTAATGAAGAAGAGGCTAAAGTTGCATTGAAAAATGAGATTATTTATATTGATGTCCATTTACACGAAGGAGATGAGCTTGGTACTGCTTGGGGCTGCGATTTAACTTATGATTATGTGAAAATAAATGCAAGCTATCGCACATAAGGGGGAATTAAACATTGGAAACAGTAGTCATTAAACTTGGTGGTAGTTTAATCCATAACTTATCAAATACATTCTTTGAAAATATAAACCAATTAAAAATGAGCGGTAAAAAGGTCATCCTTGTTCATGGAGGGGGACCACTTATAAATAACTTATTAGTAAAGTTTTCAATTCCAGTAGAAATGGAAGATGGCATTCGTAAGACTTCATCTGAAGTTCTAGAAATTGTAGAATATGTACTAAATGGAAAAATCAATAAAGATTTAACGATTATTTGTAATCAATATAATATTAAAGCGATTGGTCTATCAGGATGTGACAATCTATTACTTGAAGCTTCACTTTTTAATAAGGGAAAATTAGGTTGGGTTGGAGAAATTGAGGATGTAAATACGAATCTATTAGATTTACTACTTAACAATGATTATGTACCAGTTATTTCACCTGTCGGGGTGGATAAAATAGGCCAAAAATTTAATATTAATGCAGACGAAGCGGCAAAAAGTATCGCCAAGGCAATGAATGCGGAATTACTCTGCTTTATAACAAACACAAATGGTGTTTTAGATCTTGAACATAAATTAATTGAAAAGATTACACCTAGTGAAGTTAACAAATTAATTGATGAAAAAACAATTTATGGTGGCATGATTCCTAAAGTTACAAGTGCCTTAAATGCATTAAATGTTGTAAATTCAGTGGCTATTGTAGGTGAGAATTTCTTAAATGAAAATGGAACGATTAACGGGACAGTATTTTCAAAAGGAGTTGTGTTAAGTGAGTAATTTATTCCCAACATATAATAAAAAAACAATTAATTTTCAAAATGGAAAAGGTACTTACTTATATGATGACGAAAATAACAAGTACCTAGATTTTTTAAGTGGAATTGCTGTTTGTAACTTAGGTCATTGTCATCCAAACGTTGTAAATGCACTAAAAGAACAAGTAGAATCGATTTGGCATGTATCAAATTTATTTACAATTAAAAAACAAGAAGAGCTAGCTAAAATTTTAGTAAAAAGCTTTAAGGATGGATTAGTATTTTTCTGTAACAGTGGTACAGAAGCGAATGAAGCAGCTATAAAATTAGCAAGAAAACATTCAGGTAAATCTCAAATTATTAGTTTTAAACAAAGCTTTCATGGCCGTACGTTTGGATCAATGGCTGCGACAGGTCAGTCTAAAATTCATGAAGGATACGGCGAAATGTTAAGTGGTTTTACATATGTACCTTATAATGATATAAATGCTTTGCAAAATGAAATTAATGAAAATACTGGAGCAATTATTTTGGAGGTAATCCAAGGTGAAGGTGGTGTAATCGTTGGTAATAATGATTTTTTTGAAGGGGTTCAAGCTCTTTGTAAAAAACATGAATTATTACTCATTGTTGATGAAGTACAAACCGGAGTGGGCAGAACAGGAACAATGTTTGCCTATGAACAAACTCCACTAGATCCAGATATTATTACGCTAGCAAAAGGTCTAGGGAATGGTTTTCCAGTTGGGGCTATGCTCGGTAAGAACAATCTAGCAAATACATTCTCGTTAGGTGCGCACGGTTCAACCTTTGGTGGAAATTATTTAGCAATGGCTGCTGCATTTGAAACAATCAATATTATTAATGATTTGCCATTCTTAAATAGTGTAAAAGATAAAGGACAGTATTTATTTGATAAATTAGCCGAAATAAAAGAAGAGTTTCCACAAATAGTAGAAATACGCGGTAAAGGATTAATGGTTGGTATCGAATTAAATCTTTCTGTGGATCAATTAGTGGAGCAATTTTTAAAGAATGGTTTAATCGTTGGTACTGCTGGCCCTAATGTATTAAGACTATTACCGCCAATCAATTTATCATACGAGGAAATAGATGAAGCAATCCAAATTATGAAACAAGTACTTTCTAATTATTTTTTAAATAGCCAAGTTAAATAGTGAATAGTATTTTTTGACTAGAAGGCATTCATGGACCTATACCATGATGCCTTTTTATTATTTAGGTCTTTCTACTTGATTAGTAGAAATAGATTGAAAGTTGAATTTATTTTTTAGATAATGGAATAATCACTTTTATTAGGGGAGGAGCGCTAGGTTATGTATCATATTCGCGTAAGAGCATGTGCTTTAATTATTGAAAATGATTCAGTGTTATTAATTCAATTTACAGATGAGGACGGAATTCATTATAATTTACCAGCTGGTGGTACCGAACCTGGTGAGACAATTATTGAAGCTGTAAAAAGAGAAGCATTTGAAGAAGCAGGTGTAGATGTTGAGGTAGGTGAACTAGTATTTGTTTCAGAAAATGCACCTCATATGACCGGTCATAAAATACATGGATTAAGTTTAATGTTTCGCTGTCATATTAAAGAAGACTCAATTCCAACAATGCCACTAAATCCAGATCCAAACCAAACTGGCGTAAAATGGGTACCAATCAATGAATTAGACAAGATCATCTTATTTCCAAATATTAAAGCTCAAATTATTAAATATGCAAAAGGTAAACATCAAAATAATCGATTAATTGAAGAGTACAAATTAAAAGAACAACTAATTTGATTATACACTCCATCTTTCATTTAATGAGAGTTGAGTTTCTCTATGTAATTTTTGAGGGACTCAACTTTTCTACTTTTCCAAAGCGCAATTATACGTTAGTTCATCTATTAAAAACGATTCTTTATAGAACAGGGTGATTAAAAATAGCTCTTCCAGATCAGTTTATAAAAACCATTAAAGATATCCATAAAGAAAAAGGAGAATTATGGCTCGAGAATTTTGAAGACTTGTGTAATAGATGTGAAATTCGATGGAATATGAAAATATTATCTCCATTTGAATTATCATATAATTTTGTTGCTCCAATTTTAATTGATGGTCAGAAAAACGCAGTTATTAAACTAGCAGTCCCTAATGAGGAATTTAATAGTGAGGTTGAAGCTTTAAAGGAGTTTAAAGAGAATGATTTCGTTAAAGTTATTGACTACGATCTTAATGAAGGAATCCTAATTCTAGAACAACTACTGCCTGGTGAAACTCTGGCTACAATTGAAAATGAAGAAGAGGCAATGCACATAGCTGTCACAGTGATGAAAAACTTATGGATAGCTGCACCTAAATCTACTAAAATACCTTCCATATTAAGTAGAGAAAATAGCTTAAGACGAATTGTTGAAAAATTCCCTAATGGCTTAGACCCTATATCAAAAGAAATGCTATTAGATGCATTTACTATTTTTAAGGAAATGAATCGTACACAAACTACAAAAAACTTACTTCACGGGGACTTACATCATTATAATATCTTAAATGCTGGAGAAAACACATGGAAAGTTATTGATCCAAAAGGATTAATAGGTGAAAGAGAATATGACATCATCCAGTTTCTTTTGAACAAATTAGAGGGGAAAGATATTTCTACAACTCTAGAAAATCGAATTGATCAACTAGTAATAGAATTGAATCTAAATAAAGAAAGAGTACTACTGTGGGGTTATTCGCATGCTGTATTATCAACATGTTGGAGTTTAGAAGATGAAGGAACTTATAATGAATACTTTTTTAAAGCGATAAATGTTTTTAAAGATTTACATAAAAAATATTATCAGTAAAATTTTTTTGGTTGTTTTATCTAAATATAAGGATTTGTTAGAGAAGATAGTTGAATTTCTTATGGAACAAAATGGCAATAGTTGCATAAGAAAGAGCTAGGCAATTTGTTTTAATTAATGAGAATCTAGTGCAGGTTATTTAAATTTAATGATAAAATGGGAATATTCTTACACTTATCAATTCTTTTATCCCTGAAACTAGCGAGGTTTAGCAAAATGAAAAGATTTATTAAGATTTTCGGTATCACTTTATCTGCCATAATACTTGTTTTATTTTTATTTGTCATTGGTGTGGGAGTATATTTTCACAAAGCTTTAGAGAACAAAACTAACGAAAAATTACCTTATCTCCAATCAATTAAAATGATTCTGACTGCGAATTTTGAGGGGAAAGCCGAAAGAGACCTAAAAGAAACTAGATTAAAAGATAAATTTCATAATGTTACTATTTACTATCCAAATGATTTTTCAGAACTTATTCCAATTACGAAGGAAACGTTAGATTGGGCGATTAATAAAAATAAAAAGGTCTTTGGAACAGTAAAAGTAAAGCCTGTTGATCTAATCGTATTTAAAGATAAGAAAGAGATGCAGGAGTTAAGTGGTCTTATTGATGTGTCTGGGTTTTATTCGGATTTTGATAAACTAATAGCAATAAAGTACGAAGATAAAGAATCGATTTTAGAAAAAAAGGAAACATCCCTATATTTCTTTCAAAAATCTATTTTACATGAGTACACCCATTATATATTTAGTCAAATGGTAGCAAGTACAAAAGGTGGTGCTTCAGCTTACCCATTATGGTTTAATGAGGGGATAGCTGAATACATCGGAAATGATAAAACAATCGTAGAGCCTTCCAATTTCAAAGTAGTATCTTTTGATTCATTATATGATGGGGAACAGTGGCAAACAGCAAGATTTCAAGATAGCACAAATGTATATATGGAAAGTTACTTCGCGATAAAATACCTTGTGGATAACTATGGAGAAGGAGTTTTAAAAGAAATAATCAATTCAACAAACTCAACAGGGAAATTTGAGGAAAGTTTCGAAAAAATAACAGGAATAACTCTTTATGATTTGGAAGATAAATTTATGGTTTCCTACAAATGAAAAATAAATCATTAAAAATGGTCAACCAGAAATCTAGCTGGCTGACCTTGTAATATGTTAGAAAGTTGGTTTCGTTTTTTATTTTATTCAGCCTTGAAATATTGTTAAGTTTATAATATCAACTTAACAAACTTTTAAACATTGAAAAAGGCATCGTAAAAATAATAAAAAATTATGATCATCCCCACTGAGAATAATAAACTTCTAATCAAAGTGGTTTTCTTACTGCTTTTTGTTTCAGTTTTACTTTTCTTAAGTTCTTCAACTAATTCATAAAATCGGAAGTGTACCAAGCGAAAAATAACCGAGTTTTAACATTATTTCCATTTCTTTTCCCCCTAATGTTGTTATTTCTTTCTTTTAATTCTCAACATTATCTTCATCATTTTTTCAGCCATTTAAACAATTCTTCTAAATTAAAATGTCTAACTAGAAAATTCGAAAAATCAAATTTGGATCTAGTTCAATAATAATTTAAGCTAGTATAAAATAATTTTTAACAATTTTAAAAATGAAAATGACTATAAAACCAATAATTGCAGCAATTAGACTATGTCTAGTAATAGCAAAAGTATCTTTTTAAATAGTACCTTCTTTTTCATATTGTCTATCAAATAAATGATGGAATAAATTCACTCCAATAAAAAGAAAAAATAGTTGAAGAAAATTATAGATATTTATTTTACCCACGCCTTTTTAATATGCTTTAAGTAAATTATACCTATTAAACGGGTATTTGTAATTTGGGGGAATTTAGCATTTTTTCTACTAAAATTTAATTTTTCTTGTTCAAGTAAATGGCAGTTTAGTTGCTTAAGAATGTTATACTAAAAGTAGTTATTTAAATGAATTGAGGTATATGTTTATTGAAAAAGACATCACATTTCAAGAAGATTATCATATTAATTACTTTATTACTTTTATCCTGTTTATTACTGGTAAAGTGCAATATACCAGATAACGAGAGGGATCAAATTTCTATTAAAAAGCTAAACCTAAAGTATGTTAAAGAAATTGATCCTGATTTTTTTATTGAATCAATACGAGTGAATAGTAATGACAAACGTTTAGGTAATCAAGTTGAATTAAAAAGTGCAGATTACGGATGGATGCTAGATTTATTGTTAGAAAATAAGAAAGAAATTTACAATGAAAGAAAACCGAATACATACAAAGTAAAGCTAACTTTTATGGAATATGGTTGGACATTTGAACACGATACGAGCCCGTATGACGGTAAACAATCTACATTTTATATTAGTCAAAAATTGCAAAAACAGTTTATCCAACAGTACTTAGCTTCGTATCCTAGAAATATTATTTTAACTAAAAAGAAATACAATTGGGATGAAAATATCGAAGGAAAAATAACCATTGCAAAATACACTTCGCTTGATCAAGGCTTAATTCTAGCAATAAGTGGTAATGACGTTGGTGATGATTCAGAATTTCCTATTAAAATAGCTGATTTATTTCCTGAAAATACAAAATCAAATAATGAAGTAATAACGATTCCATTTAGTTTTAAGTTATTTGATTATCGAAAGAAATTGAGAGATAGTAATCAAGTTTATATTGAACTAATAAGTACTGACGGTACGCTGGTCTATGTTGATGACAAGATACATTTAAGAACAAAATAATATAATCTTAAGCAACTAACTCAATGGTTGAAAAAAACAATCGGCTGAATAGTCAATTGTTTTTTTTTGAGCTTAAAGGTGGTTTATTTCCATAAAAAAAAACGAAATGATATATTTTGCAAAATTAGAATCATGTCAATTTACCCCTAAGCCCCTCTCATGCTTCGTTTTGTCTCGACGACTTTATTTATAAAACCACATAATACGAAAGAATGTGTTAGTTACTTACACATTATCGAAGAAATTCACTCAAAACCAGTTCTTTTTCAATTTTGTATTCCTTAAGCCTATCAAAAATTTGATAGAACCCATCAACTATATATTTTCAAGAATATCTCTATAATATTGTCGTAAAGTTTCCTTTAAATTAGTAGGCTCTATGATTTTTACTGTTGGCCCTAATCTGGCGAGATATTTAATGATAAAACCAAGTTCATTTGGCTCATATGTACCAATAATATATGAATTTTCCAACTCGTAGATTAATTCCATAGATGGATAATGTTCCTGTTGAAATAATTCTATTCCTGCTTGGTTTATCAACCATTTAAACTTTATTGCTTTTTCTGATGGATTCCAAAGTGAATGCGAATTTTGCTTAGTTATTTCTTTTAATTCTTCCAAAGGTTGAATGGTTGTTATTTCAGCTGAAGAAATACGATCACAGCGGAAAACACGGTAAGCCGTTTTATCCATATCATATGCTTGACAATACCAATATCCCCTCATTACGTATATAGCAATCGGGTGAATTGTACGAAGACTGTTTTGATAGGTTATTTTTAGTACGATATTTTGAACAGCTGCCATTAATAATATTTCTAAATGTATGCTTTCTTTGTTTTGTACAGTATGTTGAAAGGATACGCGATTTTGCATCCTCTCTATATCTTGTTTTTGAGATTCCGACAGTTCGTTAATGAATTTTTCATGAATTGTACGATAGGATACTTGAAAAGGTAAATTTGAAAAGCTTCGAAGTGCCTGCATTGCAAAGTAAAGCGCTAGGATTTCTTGATTATTAAAATAGATAGGTGGAAGCTTCATTTGATTAAGTAAACGATATCCCCCATAACGACCGTATTCTGCATAGATTGGAGCGCCAATTTCTTCTAATGAAGCCACATCTCTAAGTGCTGTCCTTTTTGAAATCTGAAATTCCTGCATTAAATCTTGAAGTGTAAAATGCTGTTTTTGATTGATGAAGCGAAGTATTTGATTAATTCGTTCTGATTTTTTCATAAAAACACCTCTTAATGGTGCCTAGATTTGTCACCTTTAGGCACTACACTAGTAAGTGTAATCAATATTGATGTAGGAAACAATACAATCACGTTGATATATTGGATTACTAACCTGACCAATGATTTAACATTACACTGAAATTTAAAGGAGTTGTATTACTTTGACAGTACAATTGAATTCATTTTTGATGATGGATGGAAATGCAAAGGAAGCTATTGAATTTTACAAGGAATCACTCGATGCAAATCTTTTATTTTGCCAAACATTCGGGGATGCACCAGAAGATCCTAAATCCCCTCTACCAGAAAAATTGAAGGATTTAGTAGCACACGCAATTATAAAAATCGGCGAGACCAATATCATGATTGCAGATATGTTTCCAGGTATACAATATCGAAACGGGAACAATGTTAACATCTGTATTACTACTAATGAAATAGAGAAAACAAATAAGTTTTACGAAATGTTAAAACAAGAAGGTCAAGTGGTGATGCCACTGAAACAAGTTCATTTTAGTCCTGCCTACGCCATTGTAACCGACAAATTCGGTATTACCTTTCAAATTTTTACTGCACTATCAGAAGAGGCTGTAAAAAGAGGTCATCAAAAAGAAAATTGAACGTTTTGAATTTCTTGCACGAATCTATTTAGCACTTAATTTTAAAGTAGGCTTTTCTTGCTATTTGCACAAAGTGCGGTCAATACCATTTGGGACTATATTGTGAAAAGAAAAAAATAATAAGAAATTATACAACTAACACTAGCGTACGTTGAATAAAAAATCGGCTAAATAGTCGATTTTTTTATTGTCTTAAATTGCAGTTTAGTTCAATAAGGTAAGCGGTATTATTTAATCAATTTTCAAAAATTGACTCTATCTTTAGGAATCCATTATAATAAGTCCTAAGAAAGGGTGTATTTATGAAAAAGATATTCCTAGCAATTATTGTTTCTATCTTTCTAATTAATATTGTTCATATATTAATTTTTCCAGAATTTCGAAGTGAACAAAACTTAGCATATGCAAATGGTATGGGGTATTTGTTTATTTCATTAATGTTCTTTATTGTATACGTGGTTATTGGGATACCTGTAACTCTAATAATAGATTACATAATAAAAAGAACTCCCCCTAAAAAGCAAATATATGACTATTTGATACAATTAATCTTGTACTCATTTCCAGTGATTTTTGCTTCAGGTTTAGGCATCTTTGTCTATCTATATTTTCATATACTTTTCTTTTTTAGAGTTATGAAAGCTAAGAAAACACAAAATATAGAATAATTTTGTAATCAACCCCACGCATACGTTAGTTCAATAACAATTTGGAGCTGTGATCGGCTCTTTTTTTATGCAAAAAATGGTAGATTAGTTGAATAAGGAATATAATAAAATTGGTAAATTATGTTATATTTGGTGAGTGGTTAATAATTATTAGGAGTCGTAGAAATCTATGAAATTATTTATGAAAATTGTCTTAACCTTAGCATTTTGTCTATATCTTGTCGTCCTTACAAATCAAATACTATTTAAATATGTTTCTCCATCAGAAATAATCAGTCATTTTAATTTTAACAATAATGATGATCGTTGGCATGGACATAATTTTATTCCTTTAAAAACTATTATTTATTATTTATTTTTAGCTGACATAAATCTAAATATTAGGATTACAAACATAGTTGGAAACATTATAGGTTTTGTACCTTTTGGTTTCAACCTTCCAATATTATTGAAAAGGTTTAAAAATTTTAAAGTTATCTTAATTACAACTTTTAGTTTAAGTTTAACTTACGAATTAATTCAGCTATTATTTGACTTTGGAAGTTTTGACATTGATGATTTAATTTTAAATACTCTTGGAGGGTTATTAGGTTATGTACCAATTAAACTCATTCAATTAATCTATAATAGGAAAAACCATCTAAAAATAACCACTGATTTATAACAAAAATATGACTAAACTATTCAACTATCACAGTGCATTAGTTGTAGATCATGAAAAGCAATTGATTCTCTTTTCTTTATAAGTAATTTCTAAATTATTTTGAGAGGAATGAAATTTGAAAGGTCAGATTAAAGTGGAGTTTCTTTCAAAAAAACTAACATTAGGGAATGTTGAGGAGATTATAAACGAACTTTTTACTGAAATTCAGTCGGCGTACGAACCAGAGCAGTTAACAGCAAAGATAATTATAAGAGTAAAAAAAGAGAAAGATAAAGTTATGTATCTATAAATATGAAAAAACTGATTTCTATTAAAATAATTAGAAATCAGTTTTTTTGTGCAAAAAGTGTTCCATTTTTTCCCACTATATCCTAGAGAATCTTTCTATTAAAATATATTTTGGTATTCTATTTGTTTAAATATAGGGAGGATTTATTTTGTTGAGTTTAAATAATAAATTGAGGACAACCTTCCTCATTCTTGTTTGTTTTTTGATTGGATTATTTGGTTTATATCTTCCAAAAGAAGTTTATGCAACAGCAACAGATAATATTGAGATTACAAAAACTGAACATGAAATTTCTTTTAATTGGTTAGAGAAACCTAATCAAGAAGGTTTAAGTTATGAATTACAACGTGATAATGAAGTAATTGGTACAATAGATTATGGAATGTCTTTTAGATTAGATGATAGACGCTTAGTTTCTAATACAACGTATAACTATAAAATTTATGAAATAACTGCTGATGGAAGAAGTCTAATCTATAATACTGACATTTCAACAGATAAAGACACTACGCCACCATCAATAACTTTGGAATCAACAGTTAACCCTTCTGTACTAAATTTTAATGGAAACGGTTTATTATATAAAGATGGTGTAGCTAAGCAAGTTTTCACAAATGATTTAATTAATGAAGATGGATTGTATACTTTAGTTGTAAGAAATGATAATGGCGAAGAAGTAAGTAAAAATTTTATTATTGATTATACGCCTCCCGGACACGCTGAACTCATTAAAGTTAATGAAAAGGGGGATTATGCTTACTTAACAGTCAAGCGTCCAAGTGACCCTGATTTTGAAAAAATGGAGATCTATAGTGGTGGAATAAAGACAATACCAAATCTTTTGAAGGTAATTACAAAAGATGAGTTTAATCTAGACGGAACTTATACATACCTCCAGAATTTTTATAACCTTACAAAAGGACCAGAAACATTGAATATAATGTCATACGACACTTATGGAAATCGTGATTTCTCAAGCACACCAAATTGGCAAGGGGGTCCAGATTTAAATCTTCCTGGAGCATTTTTTGAAATCAAACAAAGCAGTCCTATTTTTTTTACAAGTCCTAAAATAAAATCTGTACAGCAAGTAGAAGGTGGATTTTCAATTACACTTGAAATTCCGGCAGGTACAAGTTGGGGCTATCTAAGAAGTAACAAAGGATATACAGATTTTACATTTAATAAGATACCAACTAAAACAACGACTCAAGTTGTGAAGTTTCCAATAAAAAATCCAGAAACAAATACTATCACCCCAATCGGTGAGAAAGAAATTGTAAAATATGAGATTGCATTAAGCGGATTTGTTAATGATCCAGTTTATACTCAAGTGAAATCAAATACAGTATATGGATCTTTTAACTATATTGAAAATAACTACCGTTTAATATCACCTAAGTTTTTAGACGTTACCAAAACAAATGGAGCAGCCCTTTATAGTGACAAGTATTTGAAGAAGTATGAAAAAAGAGCACCTAAAAATATGCGTTTTATTGTAATTCGTGAAGATAAAACTTATGTAAAGATTGCCAACGGAGCAAATGTATATTATGTGAAGAAGTCAGAGGTAAAGATTACAAACGGTATTAATCAGAAAAAAACTACTACTGCTGCAATTCCATTAAAATTAACGAAAAGTACATCGTCTCGTTCAATAAAAGTTATTAGTAAAAACAAGCAGGTCATTGTACTTCAGAAATTTACTGGATGGAATTATGTGAATGTTGATGGGAATTTAGGTTATATGGTAAGTAAGTACTTGAAATAAATTAATAATAATTTAATTTTGAACCTATCAATTTGGATAGGTTTTTTTTATATCCTTATGTAACTACTATGGAAGTGCGACATAGACTTCCTTTTATACAGAAATTATTTTCATATTACACAAAAAATAACCCAATTGACGATTACTGACACATAATAGATAATTTTCTTATCAACATTTTAGTTAAAATAACAGGTTGAAATAACCAATAAAAAGGAGTAATTATGAATAGGTATGAAAGGATTGAATTAATAATTATTGGAATTGTTTTTATGATTTTTTATACAATTATAAAAATGAAAATTTCGATTAGCATTGTGTTAGTTTTATTGGTTCTTTTTCTTGTTTTTTTATTCTACACACAACATTTGATTAAAAAGAAAATGAAAGAACACGGTTTGAATCGTGGGTTTACTTCAAAGTGGTATTTTATTGTAATCTGCTTCATATTTATTTTTCTTTATAATGGGCTATTAAATATCGCATTTTTTGAACGCTCATTTTTAAAAGGTTCATCAACACTACTTTTTGGAGGAATAGGGGCTTTAATTGGTTCATTTGTGAACTTTAAAAAATAAAAGACAATCTTATTCAACAAACGCATTGTTTTAGTTACATTAAAAATATTGAGGCGAACTATACCATAAGTAAATGAGTTTTATAGTCTTAGATATTGATATTATTAGCTTTGGGCTATATTTTACTAAAAAAGTGGTTTCTTAATCTAAATCACTTTAACGAAAAAATACGGAAAAAATATGTGGAGGTAAAAATGGGACTGTTTGATATTTTTTAAAAAAATAATAATTATCATTTAACATTACAACTTAATGCACGGGTACTACCTATTGATCGTGGCGAGTTATTCGAGGAACCTATAAACGAAGCTTTAGAGGCTAGTAAATGCGGAACCATAGACGGTGGCGGAACGATGCAACAGGCAACCGGCGAAATAGAGTTTTGTGATATAGAAATATTACTTAAAGATAACAAAATGGAAAACGTTGATAAACTACTACAAATTATTGATAGAATTGGTGTACCAAAGGGGTCCTTTCTGAGAGGCGATGGGCTCGAACAATCTGTTGGAACTCTTGAAGGACTTGCACTATATTTAAATGGTACAGAATTGTCTGAAGAAGTGTATCAGAACTGTGATATAAACTATGTGATCGAAAAAATTGATGAAGTGCTTGATGGTTGTGGACGATTTTATAGCTATTGGGAAGGTTCTGAAAATACAGCTTTATATTATTACGGTATTTCATTTGGCGAAATGAAACAGAGAATGACTTCTTTTTTATCTGAATATCCACTTTGCCAAAAGTGTAAAATAGAACAAATTGCATAGTACATAAAATCGTAAATTAATTCAGTAAGAACATGCTGACTTGAAAGAAATTTGTTCAACTAACTCATTGCAATAGTTAAATAGGTAGCTTTATTTATATAAGCAAATGGCAGATTAGTTGAAGAAGGATATTTTCTGTTTTAAGGGAATTAGAATATCAAACAAACCTTAAACTACACAGAAATTGAAAATAACAGGAACATAGGAGGTTGAGATATGAAGATCAATAGAATAGATCATGTGAGTATAAACGTAAATGATCTTTCAGCGGCTAAAGCGTTTTTCCTTGATTTAGGACTTGAAGTGCACGCGGAATGGGAATTGGATGGAGAACAGTTAGACAAAATAGTTGGGCTTAAAGATGTTAAAACGGCATGTGTAGGATTAGGGATGCCAGATGGTCAGACATGGATAGAACTAGTCAAATTTTATTCGCCGTCAGATGAAACAGATATTCAGAAACCTTTTGCAAATACGCTAGGTATCCGACATATTTGCTTTGCTGTTGAAGATATCGAAGCTATTGTTGCAAAATTGAAAGAGAAAGACATGGAAATCTTTAGTGAGATACAGCAATATGAAGAAAGTTATAAGTTATGCTACGTTCGTGGTCCAGAGGGAATTATTTTAGAGTTGGCGGAGAAAATCAGTTAAATATTGAATGGTATTTTAAATGATTTAGATCTCCAACTTTAAAGATTTCTTCTTAAACTATCGTGTACATTGGATGAACAACATGATCGGCTATTTAGTCGATTTTTTTATGGAGGTAAACGGCAGGATAGTTATTTAAGGAATGTTATAATTAGTTTAATAGTAGTACAGTAAAAACCATAAAAGAAAGGATAAAGTATATGAGAACATTAGAGTATGATTTATTCCCAGAAGCATATGGTTCAAATAACAAGTTTGTTACTAAAGAAGGCACCATTACAGATTTGATAATTGATACCGGTATGTTTTTAACTTCAGATTATGATAAGGTAATCCCCATTAAAATCACTTAACCTATTATTTTTAAAAGGTTTTTATCCTCGTTCTGGTGAATGGATTCCATTAGAGATAGAGGAAGAAGAATACGATGAATTAATTAAAGATTTAACTTCAATCCCGTCTCCAAGACCATACAGAACTAAAGAAAATACATAATAATTTTATACATTAAGAAAAAATATTATTGAATTAAAGTATGATTTACTTGATTAAGATTTTCTTAAAGGGTATCAAATTAGACAATCTTTTTTAAGTTCAAAAATCAATCTTTAAATTCAACAGAGCCGAATATAAAAAAGGCTTTCTAGATAGATAGCCTTTAGTTGAGAATGAAGCATGAGTTAGTAGATCAAAAATTAATTATTTTTTATACAAAACTAGGATTATTTAAATCATTATTATTAATAATTACATCGGCATTAAGCTGAGGTGAGTGTTGCTCTAAATAGAGTTTCGAAGCTGCATGATACCTTTTAATAAACATTTCTTCAGCTTTTTCAAGGCTTCCGAATGCTCGTTCTTCTCGGATTGCTCCTCTTTTTCTTGCAATATCAAATTCGGTATGTACGAATATTTTAAAATCGTATAGGTTACACAAATCCCTCTTAAATAAAAATGTTCCATCTATCATAAAGATCATATCATTGGTTGCAACTTTTAAATCTGCATTAATATACTCATCTTTAAGCAAGTCGAAGGAAGTTGTTTGATAATGTAGGTTGCCATTTGGTCCTAAAGGAATTAAAAGTTTTTGCTTAAAAGACTCGTAATCATGGGCAAACTCAAAATATCCTAAAGCAGATTCCTTCCCGAGTTTGTAGCGAATCTCTCTCGGGTTATGAAAATTATCTATACTAGTTCTAATCACGTTCTTTTTCCTGTGTTTAAGTTCCTCAGCAATTTCATTTGCAATTGTTGTCTTACCAGATGCTGTGATCCCACTAATACCCACTCGAATTGGATGATCTATTTTTAAGCACAATATTTTATTTACTAAATCAGAAATTAGTTTGCTCCTTAACATATTTCCCCCTGTTTAGCGAAGAACTTTTTAGTATGGTCCATTAATATTATTCGAATTATTAGGATTGGTTGATTCTCTCCCTATTTCTTCATTTAATGTTTGATTATCGCTTTTATTTGGAGAGCCAGTTCCAAACTTCTTTTCCATAAAGAAGCCAAATGCAATTATTAAAATAACAATTCCCAAAATTACATATCCAAACATTGTAGTATACCTCCTGCCTTTTTTAAATGTAATATAAACAAAACTCAAATGTACGCAAAAAAGTATGTAAAATAAAATTCAGTTCAGTTCTATCTCCTTTAAAGATATTCCATATTTTGCCACAAAATTCCTCTACTTTTTTTGAACTAAACTATTATTTAGCTCTAACAAATGCATATTATTAATTGTTTCCTTAGCCCTATACTTTTCTTCAACACCCCCGTAGTAAATAAAAACAGTAAGAATATCAAGGGGGCATACATAAAAGGGACATAATATTAAACGATTAAAAGAAAAGAACCTATTTTGAATAGTATTTTCAAAATAGGTTCTTTTTCACTTATCTACCTAAAACATGTTCAATTAAACCAAAACTCCAAAATCCAAGTAAAGCTAAACTACTCGCTAAAATGATATAAGCAATAAAAATTTGCCATTTTTTACGATTACTAGAAACATAGTAAGTTTCTAATGTTTCCTGTTGTTTCAGTAAAGGTGCCACCTTTTTATGCTTAATTTCTTGAATCTTTTCATCAATATAAGTTCGCCAATCTAATTCTGGTTCATGGAGGCGTGCTCGAACAGTTCGAATTAGATAGTTTATTTCAAGACGTTCCTTATGAATTTCGAATTCTAGTTTCTTATTATCTTCAAAAAATGGGATAAAGAAACGTTTTACAATCGTACGATCAGAATAGTCATTAAAAATCCCAAATTGAAATTGTTTAATTGTATGTTCATATAGTTTTATTTTTTCTTTAATTACCTTTAACTGGTAAGCTTCTCGAATTCGTTTAATGAATGTAGTAATACCTAAAATAATAATATAAAATGCGATAAAGTTAGGTTGATAAAATAAATATACTAGCATCATCATAATACCGATAAACCAAAAAATTGGAGGTAAAACACTTAAAATTCTCCCTCCATCTAAAGGAGAAATCGGAATTAAGTTAAACAAATTAAGGATACAGCCTAAAGCAATTACTAATCCGAAAAATTCATTATGCGTGTAATGATAGAGAGGAATTGCTGGTAAAACTGAAATTAAGCCTAAAAACGGACCACCAAACGCTACATAAGATTCCGTTACAGCATCTTTTGGCATTTCTTTAAGTGAAATAACTGCCCCGACAAAAGGAATAAAAAATGCTGGTGAAGTTGGTAGACCCTTTTGTTTCGCAGCAATTAAATGCCCGCCTTCATGACAAATTAATAAGTAAACGAGTGCGAAAGCAAAATACCATCCAAATGTAAATCCGTATACAAATAAATACAAGATCATGCTTAAGAAAGATAAAAATTTTGCAGCTTTTAATAACGGTAATATTAGCTTTAATTTAGTACCTATTATTGCGATTACTACACCAATTCTTGTTAACGATTTTTTTGTTTTACTGTTGATTATTGGTTGTGCCATTCATTTCACCTGCTCGCTAATTATGATATGATTATGTAGTATTAAAATTATACCATTATAGACTAATAGAAAATAAGGACTAAAGTCGGTACTTTTATTGAATTTGAAATAAAAATTAAGATTAAAGTGTGAATATAGAATAGTCAAATTGATTGTTAGAAAGGTCTCTTTCTAACTTTTGTGTTTTTCAAGAATAATTAATTGTATGAAATACTAACAACGAAATTAACTAAGGATTGATAAAGTAATGAACATATATGGAATCATCAAAGAAGTAGCGGAAAATAAAAGGAAAAACATAGCATATAAATACAATGGAAATAAAACAAATTATGAAGAACTCATTTCATCTTGTGAATACCTGGCTCAAATTTTAGTCGAAAATAAGATTGAAAAAGGAGATAAAATTGCGATTTTATTAGGAAATTCTCCTGAGTTTATTCAAACTTATTTAGCAATATTAAGACTTGGTGCAATTGTAATTCCTTTAAATCCGGCTTTTACGGAGAGTGAACTTAGCTATATTTTAAATGACTCTTCTACAAAACTTGTTATTTCAACTAGTGAACAGGAAAAAAAACTTAAAAGTGTTAAAAAACAGTGTCCTACATTATTAAATATTATTTTAATAGATGAAATACAACCGATAGTGAAAATAAAAAATCAATTAGAAGAAATTGAAACCCGACAGGATGATACGGCTGTCATTCTGTATACATCGGGAACAACTGGTAATCCTAAAGGTGCAATGTTGTCCCATTTTAATTTAATTGAAAATGCAAATGATTTTTCTAAGTTAATCGAATTAAGCGAAAATGATCAAATGATTGCCGTCCTTCCTATGTTTCATTCATTTTGCTTAACATTATGTGTAAATATGATTTTGTTAAATGGAGCATCAACGATCATCATTCCTAAATTTAATCCAGCTGAATTAGTTGACGTAATAAAAAAAGAAAAAGCTACTTTAATTGCAGCAGTCCCGACGATTTATAATTATTTATATCAATTAAAAAGCGCGACAGCAAACGATTTTAGTAGTTTGAGAGCATGTATTTCTGGTGGGGCATCTATACCAATCGAATTATTACAGTCGATTCAAGAAAAATACAGTGTGTCAATTGTGGAAGGCTATGGATTATCTGAAACAGCTCCAGTACTTACTTTTAATCCATATCGTGGTATTTGTAAACCGGGATCGGTTGGTCTAGATCTACCTAATGTTGAGACAAAACTAGTAAATGAAAATGGTGAAGAAGTTCCAGTTGGTGAAGTAGGAGAAGTTGTTGCGATTGGTCCAAATGTAATGAGTGGTTATTTAAATAATATAGAAGAAACTGAAAAAGCATTTTTAAACGGTTGGTTTAAAACAGGTGATCTCGGTAAAAAGGATGAAGATGGGTATTTATTTTTATTAGATCGAAAAAAAGATGTTATTATAACGAACGGATATAATGTTTACCCTAGAGAAATAGAAGAGCGCCTTTATCAGCATCCTAATATTATTGAAGCAGCAGTTGTCGGAAAATCGAATCAATTAATAGGTGAGAGTGTATGTGCTTATTTAGTCGTTTCAAATGACTCACTTTTAGAAAGTGAAATCATTGATTTTTGCAAAAAAGCACTTGTTTATTATAAAGTTCCAAAGGAAATTTATTTTGTAAAAGAACTACCTAAAAATAGTACTGGGAAAATTTTAAAAAGAAATCTTAAATAATTTTAGAGACCAATCATTTGAATGGTCTTTTTTTTTTGCTATTTTGTAGATTTTTAATATAAAACAATGCTAATAAATCTTTTACTAACCTTTCTTTAAATTTTTGTTCGTTAGTAAAAATAGATAAATTCTCCTTTTCTTATTATAGATATTAATTCTTAAATCACACTAAAGTATCTCTATGAAAAATTATTCCTTTAGTAAACTGGTTTTCGAATTTGTTGAAACCGTTAAATTTGGATTGTTTTTATAGGTATATTCTAATTGAGTGGAATAACTATCACATAATTTAACTGGTAAATAGTCCTGCTAAATTAAGAGGTTGGTATAGTCTAAAATTCTTATTATAGACACATTACTACAAACAAATAAATGCTAAATTTTGGTAAGATTTAATAGAATTCATTTTGTTGTTTACCATCTCAATTGATCTCAACAGCAAAAATGAGTTTAAAAAAATTTATTTGTGGAGGGTTTTATGAAAAGATTTGTAAAAAAAGCCTTATTGTTAGGAATAATGTTTGTTTTTATGATTCCAATTAACGCAAAAGCTTATACCACTTATAAAGGCCATAAAATGTCTTCTGGAATTGGAAACTACGGAAAAAGTACAAAATTTTATTGGGTAGACTCATCGGCAAGTACGTATTCTACCAAAATAGCAAATGCATTTGACCGGTGGACTTATTCAACAAAATACGCTGGTATTACGACACCAATTTCATATAGAAAAACAACAAATAAAAGTGCTAGTACAGTTGATATTTACAAGGTCCAATCAATTGGAATAGGTATTGTAGGACAAACTATGTTTTTTGTAAATCAAACAAAAGTGGATCCGTCTGTACAAAATTGGTATTGGTCAAAAATTGAATTATCCGAAAGTTTATTGTCAAAATTTCCTCAATATCAACAAGTAACTATTAGTCATGAATTGGACATGCATTTGGGCTAAATCATACTGCAAAAGAGTTAATGGATCCTGGAGCAGACATAGCTTATTCTATTGGAATCCAATTTCCTAGAAAAGATGAATTCAATGGGATCAATTTTCTTTATTAAAAAGGAGGATTAAAAATGTATAAGAAGATGAAATCACTATTTTTTATTATATTATCGCTTTCCTTTTTAACTGCATGTAATGATCAAACTCAAAGTAATAAAGAAGATCCTACTACTTCAATAGCAAAAGACATTAAGACTGATAATTCTACTAAAAAAGAACTTATTAATGAGAACGGCCAAAACTTTACAGAAAATGCAAAAGTTGTAAATAAAGAACTTGTTTTTGCAGTTACGTACAATGATGTTAACCAACTAATGAAAGACTCTGAATTAGCTGTTGAGGGAGTAGTATTGTCTACTGAGAATTATGTAAACATGGATAAAGCCACTGGTATTGGTAATCCATTAACGAAATTATCCTTTAAAGTTAATAATGTATTAAAAGGAGATTCATCTTTAGAAGGAAAGAATATAACAATATTAGAGCAAGGTGGATATATTTCTGCAAAACAAAGTGGAATGAAAGATAAATTTCCAAATTTAACAAAAAAAGAGTTAGACGAAACATATATGATCATACCAGACGGTCATAGACCATCGGTAAAAGGTGATCAATTTGTTGCCTTTTTATCTAGCGAGTCTTATTTTGAAACAGGATTTGATTTTTACGAATTTATAGCCGTATATCAATCAAAATTTGAATACGATAAAAAGAGTGAAGCATATGAAAGACCCTCTGATGATTTTGCTGAAATGTTAAAAGAAGCAGATACACTTGATGAAAAAAAAGTAATTGAAGAGGAGATAAAAATTGAAAAAGAAATTAATGATCATGTAACTGATTTGGTGGAAGAAACGGTGAGTAATTAAAAGTTTATAATAATTATGCTTTTCAACTCTTTTTGTTTATGTGACTATTAAGTTAGTCATTAAACAAAGGGGATCGAAAATGAGAATGAAAATGTTTATTGTGTGTGCAAGTTTAATGTTAGTAATATTGTCGAGTTGTACAATGAAATCATCTAATGACAACTCGTTTGAATTGGATGATTATGATAAAATAACTTCGTTTAGTGCACATAAAGGGGACGTGTACTATATTGATTATTCATTTGTTGTCAATAAAGGTTATGTAGATTTAATGATCTATAATAAAAAAACGAGAGATATTGTTTTCACAACATCAATTAAAAAGAAGGCAAAATATCAAGGTTCTTTTAATATACAAAGAGGCGGTATTTATGTTGTGGAAATGGATGGTTATAAAGCATCTGGTGAATATAAATTCAAGCTTAATAATGAAGCGATTGCAAAAAAAGAATCAACTATTGAACACATGGATGAAATGTTGTTAACGAATACAAAAAATCACGATTTTGAAATAGAGAGATGGAAAGATAAAAAAAATACATATTACAATGTATCATTCAAAACAGATTATACTGGAGTAGAGCTGTGTACGTTTGACGGTATAAAGAATGAAAACAGTGGAATAATTGCAGGAAATTACGATCGGCAGGATGATCTTGTTGCATTACCAACAACAATTGATGTGTGGAAAAGTGCAAAAACGATAATTCATTTTGATATTCCAATTGAAAAAACAATAGGTGGAATGGTAATTTGCTATACTCCTATTGAAAAAGATGGGGAAACACTTAGTAAGGAAATCAAATATGATCGAATTCTTTTTCATAAATAAATGATCATGCAATGCATCTCTTTAATAGAGGTGTATTTTTTTATTGGAAGCTATACTTCAAAACGGAGTATATCTTTTTTCTTTAGTAAAAACAATATTTCAACTATATAATTCTTGTAATTTTAAAATGAATTCTTACAATTCCCACAATTTTTAATGAAAAATATCTTACAAAAAACAACAAAAATCATCTTTTTTGATTATTTTTTAGTGTTTATTACCATCTACAATGAAAGCTGGAGATGTTAACAATGATAACGTTGTAGATATACTTGATGCAATCTACATCACTAGCAAACTAAATACAAATGTTCGAAATGCAGATATCAATTTCGACGGAAAAGTTGAAGATCTTGATTATGTTAAGAGAAACTATCTAATGCAAAACCCTGACGTATCTGGAAAAATCAAACCAGTTACAAAATATAAAGGGAAAACGCTTGACGATTATATTAAACCATTGGGTTAAGTTAATTATGGCGACCAGCGCAATGCTGGTGGTATTTTTTTAGGACTTTTTAGCGGATGAGAAATTTGTTAGATTTTTAGGAGATTATTAGTAAGTAAGAAGGTATGAAGAATATTGTTGTTTAGACTTATTTCACACAAATTTTATACTTTTTTAAGATTTATATGATATAGTTCACTTAATTTCAATAGAAAATGGTCATTTATTTTTGAATGTGTAGTTTACGAAAGGAGATTACATGCTAACAATAAAAAATGATTTGATTAAAATCTAAAAACTGAGTGAGTGAAAGAAATGTCAATTAAAATGAGGTTTCTGTTGTCATATATTGGGGTGATTCTTTTTTCAATCACATTACTATTGGCAGCGGGTTTTTTAATTATTTTTGCTATAACAGGAGATGTAAAGTCAGTAGAAAATCTTTACAAAAAGACTTATGTTCAAAAACCTTTGACTACCGTCGAAGAAAGTGTGTTTCTTGATCTGAAGCTACTTGCTAAACATAATCCAAATCTATTACTAAATAAGCAGGAGATTAAAAGGATTGAGCAAAAAAATATCGGTATTGTAGTTAGAAAAGGAAAAAATGTTGAGTACGCTTCACCGTCGCTTAATAAAAAAGCATTGATACATGCTCTTCCTGGGTTTGAGGCGACGAATATTAATACTCGAGATACGATTAAAATAAATGATTTGTTTTTTACGTATGTGAAATTTGATTTTTATTTTCCAGATCAAAGCCAAGGTAGTATTTTTGTCTTAAAGAAAGCAAGCTCATATACTGAGGTTATTCGTAATCTGTTTCCAATCTTGCTAGGATTATTGCTTTTTTTATTTATAGTGATTATTGGTATGCTAAATTATTTAGTTTCACGTAGCATCAGTAAGCCAATTTCTAAACTTAAAAAAGGTGCGGAAAAAATAAAAATTGGTGATTTGAATTTCGAGATTGATACGAATTCAAAGGATGAAATTGGTGAATTAAATAAGGCATTTGAGGAAATGAGAATAAAATTAAAAAAATCGGTAAATCTCCAGATTCAATATGAAGAAAATCGTAAAGAGCTTTTGTCTAATATTTCACATGATCTAAAAACACCGATCACTTCAATCATTGGATATGTGGAAGGGATAAAAGATGGTGTAGCAAATACACCTGAAAAAATGGAAAAATATTTATCGACCGTTTATTCTAAAGCAAAGGACATGGATTTATTAATTGATGAACTCTTCTTATTCTCCAAGCTTGATTTAAAAAAAGAACCATTTCATTTTGAATCAGTCGATATTAATAAGTATATTGAGTCTTACGTCGAAGAAATTTATTTGGATTTACTTCAACAAGGCATAAATATAGAGGTAAATCTATTGAATCAATCAATCAATGTGAATGCTGATCGAGAAAAATTAAAAAGAGTTTTGTCAAACTTAGTCAGCAATTGTGTGAAATATATGAACAAAGAAGAAAAGAAAATTTCGTTTTCATTACATGAGCGATTAAATGAATTAATTGTACAAGTAACAGATAATGGGCAAGGTATCGATCCTGAAGCACTCCCTTTCATTTTTGAACGTTTTTACCGTGCAGAACAATCTAGAAATTCTCAAACTGGCGGTAGCGGGTTAGGACTTGCAATCGCAAAGCAAATTATTGAAGAACACGGTGGGAAAATCTGGGCATCTAGTGAGATTGGTAAAGGGGCAAGTATATTCTTTTCCTTAAAGAAAGGTGAAAAAAATTGAAAGAAATATTACTGATTGAAGATGATATAAGCATAGCAGAATTACAAAGAGATTATTTAGAAATAAATGATTTTCGTGTTGATATTCAACATAATGGCGATGAAGGACTTCAACATGCACTAAAAGGCAATTATGATTTAATCATTTTGGATATCATGCTGCCAGGAAAAAATGGTTTTGAAATTTGTAAAGAACTACGTGCAGTCAAAAACATTCCTATTTTATTTGTATCTGCTAAAAAAGAGGATATTGATAAAATTAGAGGCCTTGGTTTAGGTGCGGACGATTACATTACAAAACCATTTAGTCCAAGTGAACTAGTTGCAAGAGTAAAGGCGCATTTATCTCGATATGAAAGACTAGCAGGGAACAATACCGTTTCAAAAATAATCTTCGTACATGGAATATCAATCGATCGTTCAGCTCGTAAAGTATTTATTAACGACAAAGAAGTACCATTTACCACAAAAGAATTTGATTTGATAGTGTTTTTTGTTATGAATCCAAACCAAGTATTAAGTAAAGAACAGATCTATGAAAAGGTTTGGGGTCTCGAATCAGCTGCAGACGTTTCAACTGTAACTGTCCATATTAGTAGATTACGTGAAAAAATAGAAAGAGACCCTACAAATCCTAAGTTCTTGGAAACAGTTTGGGGAGCGGGATATCGATTTAATGTATAAATAGCGTTTAAAACCGTCCAATTGTGACGGTTTTTTTGAATTATTGCATAGTTTAGCAACGAAAAAAAGAAAAGAGTTATAGTTTTCACACATAAACAAAACCTAAAAATTTAAAGCTGATATTCCTAAACATAAGGAAAATCAGCTTTTTTAAAGGATAAATATAAAATTTTATTCTACCAAAGTCCACTCACGCGAAAAAACATTTCTATGAATTAGGTTCGGTTGTGCTAATTCTCCTCAGCATATCGAGCTAAGTTTGATACTGTTTCGAATAGTTCCACTTGATTAAACGCCATCTTTTGAGCGAGTCGATCAGAATCTGGACCTTCGATTTCGATGGTGTGTGTGATCTGGGTGCCATTTGGAAGTGGGATTAACTCATGGCGACCGATAATTGCATGATTTGGTCCAATAGGTGTTCGATCAACAAAGCTATGTCCCTCCTTGACTAGAATGAGCATAAAAGGGAGTTCTGGCCCTCCCACAGGTTGCAATTTTCCGGAAGTGCCTGTAACGAAAGGGCCATCCGGCTGGTACTGAACGAGTCCATAATCCCAACGAGGCCAATTGGCGAAATCGCAATAGATTGACCAAACACTTGAGGCAGTGGCACTTGTGCGTGCAGATGCAGAAATAGTCCACATAAAAGTATGTTCCTCCTTTTAAAAACTAACTTCTCTCAAAAACATTTCCACTAAGTTATGAAATTTTTTTACAGTCCTTATAGTCAAGGTAAGAAAATTCAATTAATAAAACATTTAATGTTAGGTTCAGCTAGACTAAATTTATGAATCATTTATGGGGAAATATTCCAGTTTTATATTCTTTCGATTTATGATTGCAAGAATAAAGAAATTACATTGAACTACTGGATCTTGTTCCAAAAATAGTTTGTATAAAGTTATGAACTCATGGAAATATGAAAAAACAAACGATTATTTTGCTATTTTTATGATTGTGACTGTCTTTTTGGCAGTCATTTTTTAGTTTAAAAATACTTTATAGGGCAAATCTATAAAGAAATATTATTAAAAATTTTATACTTTTTTAATAATTTGTTTAGAAGGAGTTTTCATTTAAGGATTAACATAGATTTCAGACGAACTAGGGTCTAACTAATGAAAAAGATTGGAGGAAAATTTCCCAGGAATAAAATGATATTTTCATGTTGATTTGATTGGAAATGGAGGACGTTTTACTTTATGTGGAAGTTACTTGCAGTAATAGTCAGCTGCATACTTTTGCTAAATGGATGTTCCTCATTTGCTAAGGGGGAAGAAAAAGTGAACGAACAGTTATTTCAAGCAGTTAAACAAGGAGACACTACTCTCGTAAAGAAGTTAATTGAGAATGGTGCGAATATTAATGCACAGAATTCTAATGGACAAACTGCCACGATGATTGCAACTTATCATAACGATGTCAAAACTGCAAAATTACTGATTGAAGCTGGTGCGGATGTCAATATTCGAGATCATATGAAAAACAATCCCTTTTTATATGCTGGTGCTGAGGGCTTTATTGATATTCTAAAACTTACAATAAAAGCTGGTGCTGACCCATCAATTACGAACAGGTATGGAGGAACAGCATTGATTCCGGCTTCAGAACATGGATATGTAGATGTTGTGAATGAACTTCTTACTAATACAAAGATTGATGTTAATCATATTAATAATTTAGGATGGACGGCCCTTTTAGAAGCAATATTTTTAAACGATGGAAATGAAAAACAACAACAAACAGTCCAATTGCTTATTGATAATGGAGCAGATGTTAATTTGTCTGATCGTGAAAATGTTAGCCCTTTACAGCATGCACGTGAGCGAGGATTTAAAGAGATTGAAGAGATTTTGCTAAAAGCAGGTGCTAGATAATTAAAGTTCATGACCAATTGTATGAATAATTGGAGATTATATAAATAACGAATAAAAAATTTGAGGAGACAATTAAAATGATTAAAAAAACAAAAACAATTTCATCAATATTACTTGGAGTATCTCTAGTAGTAACAGGTTATAATACTGCAGCTCACGCACAAGTAGAGCATGGTAAACAAAAGCAAGAAAGAGTATACAAAGCTCCAAAGAAAGTTAAGAACAAGTTAACAAAAGGGCAGGAAATGGCTAAAATTTTAAGTAGTACTAATTGGCAAGGTACAAGAGTGTATGATAAAAATCATCATGACTTAACAAAAGAAAATGCTAATTTTATTGGTCTTGCTAAATATGATGCAAAATCGGGTAGATACGAATTTTTTGATGCAAAAACAGGTCAAAGTCGCGGGGATAAAGGAACATTTTTCATTACAAATGATGGTAAAAAACGAATTTTAATTTCTGAATCAATGAATTATCAAGCTGTAGTCGATATGACAAAAATAAATAAAAACGTATTTACTTATAAAAGAATGGGAAAAGATGCAAAAGGTAACGATGTAGAAGTGTTTGTAGAACATGTTCCTTATAAAGCAAAAGAGCTTTCTTTTACAGATCCTGATAAAAAATTAGATTCTAAAACAGGCGAAATTGTAAAAAACGTTGATGGTGATAAAATTTTAGGTAAAACACTTTGGAATGGTACAAAAGTACTGGATGAACAAGGTAATGACGTAACGAAATATAACACGAATTTTATTAGTCTTGCAAAATTTGATGGAATCACTAATAAATATGAGTTTTTCAATCTTCAAACAGGTCAAAGTCGTGGTGACTATGGATATTTCGATATTGCCCACGAAAATAAAATTAGAGCACATGTATCAATCGGAACAAATAGGTATGGTGCTGTCCTTGAACTGACTGAGCTTAATAATAATAAATTTACTTATAAAAGAACAGGTAAAGACAAAGATGGTAAGGATATAACTGTATTTGTTGAGCATGAACCTTATAAAGGTGATTTTAAACCAGTTTTTAGTTTCTAATAACGAATATTCAAAAGAAGAATGGAGGAATCCATTCTTTTTTTAAAGGGCATTTTGAATAATCTTAGTAATATTTTAAAATGTTACTAAGATTAATTGTTATTTTAATAACACTTTTTTGTGTTTTTTATTAAATTCCCCCAATAAAGTTTTATTGAATTTATTGGACTTCCCACCTAAAATCAACCAAAATTTGGTTGTTTTAGAATTCTTTTCAAGATAAAAATAGTTAAATTCCCCCAATAGTAATTAAAGGTATTATCTTGTTTAATTAAAATGTGGATAGATTTAAGCAGAATACATAATTAAGTCTTACTAACTTCTAATCTATTATTTGAAAAGGGGAATTAACATGGAAAATAATTCTACATATTACGATGGTAGTGTACCGGTATATGAAGTACCATTAGAAACAGGAAAACCAAAAAATCAAACTAGTGATGATCTGGATGAAGAAAAACATAAAATAACTGATGAAATGAGAAAAAACATCAGTGGTAATCCATATATTTTCGACTGAAAAATAAATTGTTAAAGCTTGTAGACGAAAGGGAGTTTCCCTAAGTATACAGGCTTTTTTTGTCCCATCGAAAAGAGTACATAAACTGAATATTTTCTTGATTCATTATTCACAGAAATAGGTCTTAAAACATACAATAAATGGGCACAAATACAATATTTTTGGTCTTAAAAGGATGTGAGGAAGATTTATCCATTAAATAATTATAACTTAACAAGTATGCGATATGATTATTCAAGCCCTCAATATCATAGTGCTTTCCAATCACGCAATGTGAATAGTAATTATACGATCAAAGCCACAGGAAAAGGAGAAGTATTTGTGAAGCCCGACCAGTCGTTTGTATTATTAGGATCAGTAGTAGAAGATATGAAAGTTCAAACAGCTCAGACAGAGAATGCAATCATTTCGAATAAAATTATTGAAGCATTAAAAGCTATAGGAATTAAACAAGACGAAATTGAAACGAATTCATATACAATCGATCGAATTGTTGATTACCAAGATTCACAGCAAATTTTTAAGGGATATCGTGTGAGTCATATTTTTAAAGTAATCGTAAAGGATCTTGCAAATGTAGGGAAAGTGATTGATGTTGCAGTTGAAAATGGGGCAAATGAAGTACGGAATCTTACTTTTGAAGTATCAAATCCCGATCCGTATTACGGAGAAGCACTACAAAAGGCTACTTTAAATGCAAAATTGAATGCAGAAAACATCGCAAAATCACTAGGTTTATCGATTAATAACATACCAATCTGGTTGGCTGAAGAAAGTATCCAAATTGTTCGTCCAATGTCTTCGTTAACAATGACTGCAGCAGCCTTCAGCGGTCCAACAACACCAATTCAAGATGGACAAATAAAAATAACTGCTTCAGTACAGGCATTGTTTAATTATGTAAGCTATTAGATGTATAAAATATGGTTTGGAAGTAAAATTATAAATAGATGGCAAGATTAAATAAATGTGTTGGATAAATAAAAATAAAGATTAATAAATTTAATGTAACCATTTACAAAAAATCGGAAAAATGGGATAATATAGAAAATTTCGAAGGAGGAAAGTAAGTTTATGATGCCAACTAATTGCTGATATTAATTTAATTTAAATTAATATGTTTTCCAAATGAGTTGAAAATTGCCTAATGTATAGGCCTATTTGTTATGCTCTTATGGAATTAAGGCAAATTAGAAGGTAACTTACTTTACTGATAACGAGATGATTATTTATTGAGTACGAGATATTTTTTTAGTATTCCATCAGATCTTTGTTTTAGCTGATGGGGCTTTGACTATATAGCTCTAGATAAATGATAAATCACCAAGTTTATTAGACTGTGAGAAGATACTTTCTTCTTATGGTCTTTTTTATTTGGTTCCATAAATCTTAACAAACTTAAAAATAATGAGTCTTAACTAAATAATTAAATCGTATCAAAGTTCACTTCTTTACCTTGTCCATATATGCATAACGAAATTTATGGATGAAAGAAGGAAATTTTATGTTCGAATTAAAAATAAATGGTCTTAAAAAATATATGGATGCAACTTTAGTGCTTAAAAATATAACATTTGAAGCTTATGAGGGGGATAAAATCGGTATTATTGGGATCAATGGGAGTGGTAAAAGTACCATTCTTAAAATAATAGCAGGAATTGTGCCGATGAATTATTACCCAGGTTATCCTCAAACCTCAAGTTATGGTTATGATGAAGGATTAATTAATTTCGTACCTAAAGGTCTCACTACTGCATATTTGGAACAAACGCCAGTTTATCCTAAAGGCTTAAAAGTAATTGATGTTTTAAATATGGCTTTTGATGAAATTGTTCAAATAGAAAATCAAATGCGTGAGTTAGAAGATCAAATGAAAGATATAGAAAATAATGCCCTAGAAAGAGCTATGAAAAGGTATAGTGATTTAGTCCAATTATTTGAAGTAAATGGCGGATATGAACGGGAAGAAAAGTTAGGTAAGGTATGTACCGGACTTAAATTTGAAGAAAGTTTTTTAAACAGAGATTTTGATTTATTAAGTGGTGGTGAAAAAACGACTGTATTACTTGGTAAACTTTTAATCAATAGCCCCGATATTCTATTGCTTGATGAACCTACAAATCATTTAGATTTGGATTCAGTAGAATGGTTAGAAGAATTTCTTGAAAATTATAAAGGAATTGTATTGATTGTTTCGCATGATCGATACTTTTTAGATAATGTCGTAACAAAAATTGTAGAAGTTGAAGAATTAGAATCAATTACGTATAAGGGCAACTATTCATTTTTTGTTGAGCAAAAAGAAAAAAACATACAGATCCAATTTGAGCATTTTAAAGAACAACAAAAAAAGATAAAAGCGATGGAAAATACCGTAACCAATTTAAGAGACTGGGCGATGCGTGCTGATAATAACAAATTTTTTAAAAGGGCTGCAAGTATACAGAAAAAACTTGATAAATTGAATAGAATTGAAAAACCAGTTTTTGAAAAAGAAAATATGAAATTAGATTTAAAGGGATCCAAACGATCAGGAAATGACACAATTAAAGCAATTGAGCTTTCGAAATCTTATGAAGAAAAAGTACTATTCAAAGATACGAGTTTATTGATTAATTACGGGGAAAGAGTTGGGCTTGTCGGTCCTAATGGAAGCGGAAAAACTACTTTCTTAAAGATGCTTTTAGGTGAAGAAAAATCAGATAATGGCGTGGTACAACTAGGAGCAAATGTGCTGACCGCATATTTACCTCAGAAAATAAGTTTTAATAACGAAGAAATAACAGTGCTTGAATGTTTTAGAGAGGATATCTCAATACCTGAAGGGAAAGCAAGGGAATATCTTTCAAAATTTATGTTTTATAAACAAAGTGTCTTTAAAAAAGTTAAATTTTTGTCAGGTGGAGAGAGAATAAGGCTGAAATTAGCTATGTTATTATTCAAAGATATCAATTTGTTAATCCTTGATGAACCTACAAATCATCTTGATATAGATTCAATCGAAACGCTTGAAGAAGCACTTGATGAATTTAAAGGGACAATTTTCTTTATTTCACATGACAGATATTTTATTAATAAAATGAGTCAACGAGTGATCGCTATTGAGGATTATGAATTAAAAAGCTATCTTGGCAATTATGATGATTATAAAAGCATAAAAGAAAAGATTAGTTTTAAAGAAACGAAAGATCCGGTTGAAAAAAAAGGCATTCGAAAAAAAGTTAATAAAAAAGATGATAATAACCAAGAAAAAATGAAAGCTGAAGCCCTAGTAAAAATTGAACGATTTGAAAAAGAAATAAATGAGATTGATCTTGCGATGAATAGTGAGGAAGATTATCATAAGCTCAATGATTTATATTGTAGGAAAATTGAATTAAGTAAAGACTTAGAATCGGTAATGGAATTGTGGTTAGCGTTGTAAGATCTAAGGAAAATCATCAATATGTAGAAATAGATAAAATTAACTTTTTGATTGTTTATTTAAACATATAGGGATATAATAAATCCGGATGATATGGAAGCATGATAATGTATTTGTTGTGGATCTATTACATTCATTTAACTTAAATTGGATTGGTATTTTAGTAAATTTTTTGCTAATTAACTATTCCACCAAGATGACAGAAAGCCTCTGAATGGGCTAATTGTCTTCCTGGTGGAATTTTTTTTTTCTAAAAGGTAGGAAGTGAACTGAATTTGTGGGAAATGTGATCGAAACTTAGACAATATTTCTCAGTCTGTGTAAATAGGTTAAAGGGTACAGTGCAAAGATATGTAATAACATTTA
>NZ_JBHXLC010000035.1:0-36866 GCF_042721555.1 Gottfriedia sp. NPDC058432 | reverse complement strand
GTAATTATTATAATAATAAGCTTGGCTTTACTATTAAGATATTGGGTGATGTTTTTTGCTACAATCTTTCTATGAAAATATTAGCGATAATTTTGTTGAGCTGACTTCGGAAATATATTTTATAAAATTTATAGAAAGAATTATAAAACTAAATTTCCTTACGTAACTAACACATACTTAGAAGACCGATCAAGAAAGGCAGCCAATGGCTGCCTTTTAATTTTAGTATTTGGTAGGGTAGTTCAAGAAGAAAATTTATTTTTACTCTTACTCTAAAAAATTAATTAACCGTATCATTTAATTAGGATTAATCATTTTAGAGCTCTAATTGTTCTGCTCCTAAATCCCTTGAACCTAATATTAGAATAATACCAATTTTTCTAAAGCAACTAATCGCCATTTAATTGAATAAGAAAAAAGTTACCGATGCAGCTTTAGGTAATTCAACTATTGAATGCCTTAATTGAATAAGAGTTTTAGATCCACTTTGCAAACCAAGCAACATAATATGCAGCAGGAATAAATAAAAGTTGAGACAAGATTGTACCAAAAAATTTAGAACTAATCATTGTGATCGAATAACTTTTTAAGTAAACATAATCACTTTGTTTTTTCATTACTCGATCTGCTAAAACAGAAGCTTTAGGGTCAATAAATAATGTTAGTAAAATTGTTGATATACCATTAACTATTCCAGATGACATCAATGCAGCTTGAGCAAATTCTTTCGGTACTATCAATGATGCATAGATTGATGAAAGAACCGATATTGTGTATACAGATGTAATAATAACATTTACAACAAAAAGCCGTTTTGGAATCGTTTTGAATGTAATTCCTTTTAGATACGATAAACTTGGAACTCTAAAACACTTAACAATATTTTTAAACCCTTTACGATTAAACTGACTAATAAACAACGCAATTATAGAACCACGTTGATTAGATAATTGGATGATAGCTCTTGAAAATATATTTACAAAAGTAGGAAATAGAAGTATTCCAAAAAGTACTCCAATTGTTGTTACTCCAATTAAAATCCTATATTGTTCCTCTATGAATAGTAGTTTGTTTCCATCCGGCGCTTGGGCAATGAGCTTAGCAGTTAGTGGTTGTTGAATCATTGTAGAAAACCTTGAAACGATTACCAGTGTACTAAATAATGATAAAGCGGTTGCAATTAGTTTCACTCTTGCACCCGAAATTCTGGTTGAATAAGCCAAAGTTTCAATCATTGTCACAATAAATATAAATACAGATATAATGACTACTTTTCCTGTAATAAGTTCCATGATTAGCTCCTCAATTTTTGAATATTATCATTTGAAAATTAGAGATATAAAATTATGTATTCTCTTTTATAGTTAATTAATAGAATGTTTTCACCAAGAAGCTTTAACTGTAGTAACACACATAATTTATTTTACCTTATTTTCCCATTTACCACATTATTATTTATTGTTTCTTATGCAACTAATCTGCAAATTACTTAAAATAAAAAAAGCCACATAAAAGCAGCTCGTGTTGTTCAACTAAAGGACTGCATTAGTTGAATAGTTTCTTATTATTTTTTCTTTTTACAACATAGTCCCAAATGGAATAGACAGCACTTTGTGCAAATAGCAAGAAAAGTATCCCAACACTAATATTTTGCAATTCCGAATTTGTAACTATGATAACAATAGGAACAAAGATTAAGCTAATAACTAAAAATTTTATCATTTTATCCCCTCTGACCATTTTTTTTAATTCCAAAATTTTACAAATAAATTAACTAATAATATAAATTCTATTTTAAAGATAATAGTCCTTTAATGCTTTTAATTAGACCTTACACTTCTCCATCATGTTCCCAATAAAAGAATATAACATTAGTTACCTAGCACTATTTATACACGGATATTTGGGTACACAGTCACGATTAAATCTAGTATCCAGTTCACTTTTGAATATTCAGATATTTTAGTAATATTAAATAAAAGTAAATAAAAAGGTGATAAACAGATGTGCAAAAATAATAAAACAATCATAACAATGAATAAATATTATGTAAGACCTGGTGACGAAATTGAATTTATGCCAAAAGAGGATAAAGTAAGAGAAATCAGACCGAATTTTGTAAAAGGAGTTGTAACAAAAGTTCTTTCAAACTCTGTGATTGTAGATATGAGAAATGATCGTAACCATCGAAATTATTATGAACATGATCACACTGTAATCAATCATAAAAAGTATAAAATTTTAGCTTCTATTGCAAAAAGTTAAACAAACTTAATTTCCTAGAAAATAGCCTTAGCCCAAATTAAAGGGATAAGGCTATTTTTTTTTTAACATTCTTTGGATTCTATAGGCCTATTTCTTCCTAACATTTTGCTTCATACTTTGAGAATAACAGTGACTATAAAATTAATGTAAAAAAGTTGCGATAAGGTGAAAACCTACAGCATTTTTTTTCACTGAATTACCACTATTTATGTAAAAGATACTATTTGAACTATATTAGAATATTTATAGGTTGTTTTTCGCTCAGAAATCCGAACGAATTTGTTGATACTATCGTGTTAATTGATTAGAGGATATTGCCCCAAAACATTAATAAAAAGTAACAGAAGATCATCGCACCTATCTTTAAAAATGACTTTCTATTTTGATATATACCATATATCCATAGGGTTGTAAAAAATACAAAACCTATTTGTCTGAAAAGAGAAGGATCATTGAGTATATCAAATATATTTATGATTAAAAACAATAAAACTATTAAAATTGGTGCTACAACTATTAATACTGGCTGTTTCAGAATACTTACCACCTTTTATTATTTTTTAATCGGATACTAATTTACTAAATTATACTTTAAATTTTTTTTGAAAGGAGAATAAATTATGAAAGGAAAGTGAATCTTAATGTCAATAAATAAAAGATTAATTAATGAGAATAGTAGATTAGTTTTAGAGCAGGTAGAAACTGCTTTTTTTTTGTTTTAAGAGGAACTAAGGAACTAATCGGGAATTACCACTTGTATTACAATCGATCATTCATATCATGCATGAATACATATGCATGCCATATAAAGAATAGATTTCAAAGAACAGTGAAAAAACACGAAAATTGTAATATTTATCATGATTTAGTAATAATACATTACGTTTTTTAATAAATTCAGTCTTTAGACCGTTTTTTTCAATATCTTAAATTGTTAAAATAGAATTAGATTTAGAAAATATTGGAAATAAGGAGGACGAAATGAAAAAGGCAATTGTACAAATTAAGAACTTATCAAAGGAAATAAAGGGGAAGAAGATTGTTTCTGATTTAAGCTTTGATATTTTTGAAGGCGAAGTTTTTGGCTTCTTAGGTCCAAATGGAGCTGGTAAGACGACGACGATCAGGATGATGGTTGGTTTGATGAATATTTCTGAAGGTGACGTTGTCATTAATGGTCATAGTATTAAGTCTAACTTTGAAGAAGCAATTAAGAATGTAGGGGCAATTGTAGAGAATCCAGAATTGTATAAATTTCTAAGTGGTTATGATAATTTACTGCAATATGCTCGAATGGATAAGAATGTAACAAAAGAGAAAATTGATGAAGTTGTTGAGCTTGTTGGTTTAACTGGAGCTATTCGTCAAAAAGTTAAAACATATTCTCTTGGTATGAGACAGCGTCTTGGTCTGGCTCAATGTTTATTGCATGACCCGAAGGTTTTAATTCTTGATGAACCTACGAATGGACTTGATCCAGCGGGTATCCGTGAAATGAGGGATCACCTGCAGCTTCTTACGAAGAAAAAAGGAATGGCCATTATTGTATCAAGTCACTTATTAGCAGAAATGGAAATGATGTGTGATCGAATCGGCATTATTCAACAAGGTAAGCTAATAGATGTACAAACTGTAACTGAGCTTACAACTGAAGATGTCCAAACGTATTCAATTGAAGTGAATAATAATGAAACTGCACTTAAAGTGTTATCTAAACATAATGCTCAGTTAGTTGATGGAGAAATACATATTGAATTAACGAGAGAAGATGTACCGAATGTAATTGAGTTATTAGTCGAAAATCGCATTCGCGTTTATGGGTTTAAAGCAAATGCAAAAACATTGGAAGATCGTTTCTTAGAAATTACGAATGTTTAACAACTCTTTAATTTGTTGATGCTTTAGAATTTCAAAAAGAAAGGGACTTAGAATATGTTAAAATTGATTCAAAATGAATGGATAAAGATTATTAAAAGACCAGGTACAATAGTGATGGTTGCTCTCATTATTTTACTAGTAGGAGCTATGGGTTCATTTGTAAAATATAATGAACATAAAAAAGAGCAAAATGCAGACCCGAATTGGAAGCAAACATTACAAGTACAAACTGCAGAAGATAAAAAACAATTAAAAGGTATAAATGATAAAAATGACCCTGAAAGAAAGTATTTAGAACGATCAATTGCAATTAATGAGTACAGAATAGATCATAATATTTCACCAAATGAAAAGACAAATGTTTGGACTTTTATGGATGTTTCATCAAGTTTAATTATTTTAGTAGGACTATTTACGATTATTGTTTCTGCAAATATTGTGGCGAGTGAGTTTAACTGGGGTACGATTAAGCTATTACTAATCCGTCCGTTTTCTAGAAAAAAAATAATTATGTCAAAGTATTTAACTAGTATTCTATTTGGTTTTGCTATGTTATTTATATTATTTTTAGTTTCAAATCTACTTGGTTTAGCACTTTTTGGTACAGGAAGTGGGAATACTTCATATTTAGCATATGTCGATGGCCATGTTGAAGAGCAAAGTAGACTAATCTATTCTGCAAAGCTTTACGTAATGAGTTTCATCGAAACATTTATGCTTGCTACGATGGCGTTTATGGTTTCAACAGTATTTAGGAACAATACAATTGCGATCGGTATCTCAATTTTACTATTAACAGTCGGAAATACGGTAACAGTTATTTTGGCTGGATTCTTTGACTGGACAAAGTTTATCTTATTTGCCAATACAAACTTAATGCAGTACGTCAATGGTAATCCACCAATAGAAGGAATGACAATGACATTTTCAGTAATTGTATTAATAGTCTATTTTGTTATTTTCCTTGGATTATCATTAGTTGTATTTTCAAAACGAGATGTAACAGCCTAATTTGTTAGAGCGATCTTTAATTTCAACAAAAAAGCCTTATTCTGATTGAAGAATAAGGCTTTTTTATTACTAAAATAATGATTGTATTTTTTCTTTCATCATTTCATTATACAGGTTCAATGCTTGGTCATACTCTTTTTCTTCAAAAAATTTAGTTAATTCTTCGTACTTCTTAATATGATTTTCAACTGAACTTCTTCTATAGGAATAATATTTACTTGCAATAATTTCAAATTTATTTTGTAAATTTTCGATCGTTTCCATCATTAAATCATTTTGACTTGTTTGTAAAATAAGATTATGATAGCGATTTGCTTCTAAGTAATATAAATCATGTTCTTCATCAGCAACCGCATTTTTCAATAACTGAATGCATTCATTCATTTCATAAATTGGAAAATCAAGCATTTTCCTTTTAGCTTTTTCAATGCTTCCAATTCCTAAAAATAAACGACATTCTAAAAAATTTACGATATCAATCAAGGTAATTTGAATGTTTTGCACCATTGAGCCCTGGTTTTTAAAATGTTTAACCAAACCAGTTGATTCCAATTTGACAAGCGCCCTTCGGATAGGGGTTCTACTCATGTTCAAATCATTTACAAGTGATGCTTCAGTTATATAAGTACCAGGAGAATATTTACCTTGTATTATAGATTTTTTTATTTCTTCATAAGCTTTTTGTTCAAGTGTTATATTAGGCAATAAACTCACCATCCTACTTTCGGGTGTTATTTTTGTGCTCAGCTAAACAAGAGTGCGATTTGATCTAAAACCACTCATGTTTCGTTAACGAGCCACTATACTCACAATTCTAATGTAATGTACCGCAGCTTTCATAAACCTTTTTTCTAGATTGAAGAAAAGAAAAAGTGTTTGAAATAGAACGAATATTATACACAAAGTATACAATAAAATTGACAAAATAGTATAGAAAAATAATTATTTCAATAATATGGTAAAAGAAGAGATTATTTAATAAGATTTATCAATTTGTTTAGTGAAATGAGAGGATTTTTTGAAGCGAATAATTCGTTGTATTATTAATTTGGCATAAGTATTGTATACAATAATAATCGTTATAAATACATTATCGATAATCATTAAAAAACATCTAAAGCCTTAAAAGCTTTAGATGTTTTTACACATTAGAACATTAAATCAATAAATGCTTCCTCTTTAAGTTGAGTTAAAATTTCAGTCGCTTTATCAAATTCAGATTTTTCCACACAATCAATAAGAGAGTTATATAAGTCTAATGTGTTTGGGATTCTATTTTTTCTTACATTAAATACATTAGATGACGTTGCTTCTTCAGTAAATCTTTTCCATAAATTATCAAGCATTTCGATGATTAAATTGTTTTGAGAATTTAGTAAGAATGTTTTATAAAACTCTGTCAACGCTCTGTGGTAATTACGGGCATCATCTTGATTGTATGCTTTTTCCATAGAGCCAGTAATTTCTCTAAGTAGCTTTACATTAAATGGAGTATGCTTCCTTTGTGATTTTTCTAAACAAAATACAGCAAAGCACCATTGAATTTCAATCATATTTATTATTTCTTGTAAAGTAAAATGAGTATATGTAACAGTCGTTCCATGAAAGTTATTATGTGATAACAACCCTTCGGATACAAGTCTTCCAAGTGCTCTTCTAATCGGTGTTCTACTCATTTGTAATTCAGAAACAAGTGCAGTTTCTTTCAAATGCATACCAGTTTGATACTCACCTGATAGGATCAAGCTTTTTAATTTTTCATATGCAATTTGTTCTAAGGTTTTCTCTTTTGCCATTTTATTCTCCTACTATAAATGTATTAACTATTTCAATAAAAGATCTTCTTAGTTTAATCCTTAATAGTATACATTAAAAATCCAATTGATAAGCTTTATAAAAAAATATTTCAATTTTTTGTAATGAAACAAAGGTAATTTTTAATCTATATATCGGTTTAAAATACCAACTTTATATGTTCAATGAATTAAACGATGTATTTTCTTCCATTTATTAGAATAATTTCCATTCCCTTATCAAATCATAAAATAAAATCAAAATAGGGGAACGGTATGAGAACTTATAAAGATGGTATGAAAAAAGATTCCTCAAATGAAAATTGGATTGAAGAATTATCGAAATCAAAGGATTTTATTAAATTTAAAACTTCTAGTGATCTACAGAATGACAGTTATTATAGTGTGTATTTTTACCGAACGTTAATTAGGTCTGAGATCATGCATGAACAAATACTTCCATATTTGACAAAGAATTATACGCTTGAAGAATTGATGTCTCAACTTCCAGTTCAACAACTTACCATTACTTCAGATAGTTCTAAAATTAAAAGTAAACTGCTAAAGGGCTATACGGCAATTCAGTATGGTGATAATTTAACTGATTCTTTACTTGTTAATATTTCGAATAATGTATCCAGAACAATTGGTCCTCCTATAATGGAAGCTACTACTCTAGGTCCACAAGTTGGATTTGTAGAAGATATGGATGTAAACATCAATTTAATTCGAAATAAATTACCAATATCTGATCTTTATATTGAGGAATTGGTAGTTGGGAAGCTATCAAAAACGAGTGTTGCTGTTATCTATATAAGTGGAATTGCTGATGATGAAAATGTTAATACAGTTACACAGAGGATAAAAGATATCCAATATGATCATATTCCGGATAGTTCATTTATTTCGTCTATGATTGGTGATAACACGCATTCTATTTTTCCACAATCGATTCCAACAGAAAGACTTGATCGGACAGTCGGAGGTTTAACTGAAGGGAAAATCGCCATTGTTGTTGACGGTTCTCCAAATGTTCTTCTGACTCCTGCTTTAATAGATGAGACTTTTATCGCGATGGAAGACTATTATGTCAATTGGGAACTTGCTACATTTTTCCGTTTACTAAGAATATTCGGTTTCGCACTTTCGATATTTATAACGCCTTTTTATGTTGCAGTTCTGACCTATCATTATGAGCTAATTCCACCTCGCTTACTTGAATCATTAGTCATATCTAGAGCATCTGTACCATTTCCTCCAATTTTTGAGGTGTTATTTTTAGAAATTACGATCGAGTTAGTAAAGGAAGCTGGACTTCGATTACCATCAAAAATTGGACAAACCCTTGGTATTGTTGGTGGTATTGTAATTGGGCAAGCTGTTGTAGAAGCTAAGCTTACGAGTAATATTCTCTTAATCTTAGTAGGACTTGGTACACTTGCATCCTACACATCTGCAATCTATAAATTTAACAATACGATTCGATTTATAAAGTTTCCAGTCATCATAATGGCTCAGCTAATTGGGCTTTTAGGGATTTTTATGGGCTTTATCTATTTAATGACGCACTTGCTCCGATTAACCTCTTTAGGAAGACCCTATATTGGAACGTATCCATTTAGGAAAACGTCATTTAATGATTTGTGGATCAGATTACCATTTGCAAAGCAGAAAAAAAGACCTACGAATTTAAGACCAGCTACACTTTTTCGATCAACAAATGATATAAAACGACCTGGTCCACCAAGTGATTTTGATGAATAAAAAAGGGGGAGATTTATTAATGGCATCATATAGAAGACAACAAGTTTCACCGTATCTCCTATTTTTTATTATTACAAGCTCTCAAATAGGCGTAGGTGTTTTAGGGTTTCAACGACTCATCTCACAAGATGCTGGTTATGATGCTTGGATTAGTGTAATTATTGCTGGGTTTATTGTTAATGCAGTTGTATGGATTATGTATAAAATGTTAACAAAGGCACAAGGAGATATTATTGATGCGCATAAGCAATTTTTTGGTAATATTATCGGATCAATCTTAAGTTTAGTTATTCTAATCTATTATCTAATTTTAGCAATATCTGTTTTAAGATTATATATTGAAATCGTTCAAGTTTGGATGTTTCCGTCTATATCAACGTGGCTATTATCGAGTATCATTTTATTATTATGCTACTATATTGTATCAGGTGGGTTTCGTGTAGTAGTTGGGATTGCATTTCTATCTGGAATCTTTACGGCATTGCTTTGGGCTTTGCTATTTCATTTGCCACATAAATATATTCATATGGATAATATTTTACCTATTCTTGATCATTCGTTTAAAGATTTGTTATTGTCTGCAAAAAAAACAATCTATACAATGGCGGGGTTTGAAATATTACTAATGGTTTTTCCATTTATTCGGAATGGAAATTCATCTCAAAAGTTTGCTCAATGGGGAATCGCTTTTTCAACTTTAGTCTTCACTTTATCGGCTTTTACAACTTTTTTACTATTAAGTGAAAAACAAATTGAACATGTAATCTGGGCGAGACTCTATATAGCTAAATTAATTCATTTTCCATTTTTAGAAAGATTTGAATATATCCTAATTTCCAGTTTTTTAATAAAGGTTATTTCAATTTTAGCTCTATTATTATGGGGCTCAAGCAGAGGCTTAAAATTAATTTTTAAATGGAAGCAAAAGTATACATTAATATTGATTAGTGTAATTAGTTTTATCGTTTGTCAATTACTTGAAACTCGATATCAAATTAATGCATTTGTAGATTATACAAGTAGAATTTCTCTATACATTTTTTATGTTTATATACCACTTTTTTCAATCCTATTTATGATAATGAAGTCTGGGAAAGCAAAATGAAAAAATATCTTCTATTTTCTATTATTTGTATTGCGTTATCTTTAAATGGCTGTGCACTTGTACCGTCTGCGAATGTAAATGAACTAAATATTATTGAAGCAGCTGGGTTTGACCTTCAAAAACCGAAACAATTGAAAGGCACTGTCGTTTTTCCTGTGTTTAGACCAACTGGACAGATCGAATTTAAAGTGTCTTCTGCAAGTGGAGAAACAATAAAGAAAGTAAGGGAAAGATTAGATAGTCAAATGAGGTATCGGTTAATGTCAGGTCAGATGCGTGTTGTTACATTCAGTCTAGACTTAGCGAAAAAAGGTTTTTTCCCAATTGTTGATACGTTTAATCGGGACCCGGCCGTTGGGAATATCATACAATTAGCGATCGTTGATGGTGAATCAAGTGATTTACTTTCATTACCACAGTATAAAAATGAAAACATAGCTTTATATCTTTACGATATGCTTTTACACAATTCAGAGGCTGGACCTTTTCCCTATACCGATTTTTCAACGTTTGTCTATCAATATTTTGAAGTAGGGCAGGATCCGTATTTACCTGTGTTAAAAATAGTGGATGATAAGATTAAATTAAATGGCATTGCAACTTTCAAAAGAGATAAACTTATAACAATTATTCCTTGGAAATATGCTTTCATTTTTAAAGGGTTGAAAGAAAATTATAAAGAAGGCTTACATCAGTTCAAAATTGATGGAGAATATGTGGCAATTGATAATATAAAATCTAAAAGTAAATATGATATCAAAATCAAAAAAGGACAACTAGAGTTTACAATTCATATGAAAATGAATGCCAGAATTCAAGAATATACTGGTGATAAACCAATAGTACTTCCTAAACATATGAAACAAATAAGTAAAGCAATTGAAAGGGATATTGAAAAAAATGCAAAGGAGCTTATTTCACTCCTTCAAAAAAATAATGTTGATCCAGTTGGTTTCGGCTCAAAATTAGAAGCACATTACAGGGAATTTGATGGAAAAAAATGGAGGAAACAGTATTCGAGTGCAAAAATTAAAGTGAAAGTTAATTTAGATATACTTCATACGGGAATTGTTGAATAGGATTATTTTTCGAATGAACAAAATAGAACTATTAAAACGCGAATGGACTAAAAAAGGACGTCTTAAGGTCAGGTCATTATGGGCTTAATGACGCCTTTTTTTATGACCTTTTTTCTTCAAAAATGTAAAGTTTTATTGTATTAAAATTGTATACAAATCCCTTGAGCAGTATGTTAATATATTATTGCAAGTAGGTTAAGAATAAGTATTTAAGTACTGATTTATTTTAATTTTAAGGTAATTCCTGGAGGGGATTATGCTTTTTAAAAATATTTTCATAACACTTACAATTATCACTAGTTTTTTCTATTTGACCTCTTCCATCGTATGGGGAGAAGCAAGACAAAGGCTTGCAGGGAAATCAAAATTACAAGAATTTTTTATCGGGACTCTTTTAAGTGTATTAACGATTGTATTATTAAATTTCCCAATTTTCACAGATCATGGAACAAATATTCAAATTAAAGCACTTGGTATGGAAATTGCAGCAATCTTTTTTGGAAATATTACGTTAGTGACAATGTTCTTTTTCGATATTATTGCTTTTTATTTTATTAATGGATTTAACTATGTTTACTTAATTGATACACTTTTGCTATTATTTGTTTTACTTTTTGGATTTTATATGAATTATCAAAAATGGGATGAAAAGAAAAGAATTCTTATTTTGACCCCTATTATCATTTTATTTAAATGTATTGGTTTTTATTTAATCGATAAATGGATGCTAAGGCCGATTGGTGACATTGTAGTTGGAAGGTTACTTCAAACGATGGGGTTTTGGATTTTAATGTATGTTCCAGCATTATTATTAAGTTACTTTATAGCCTATCAAACACGTAATACACAAATAAAATTAAAGAAAATGGAAAACATCGCAAATGTGGATAGTCTAACCGGACTATATAATCGTAGATATTTTGAAAAACAACTTTTAAATGGATGTTCTAAATCCTATGACACATCATTACCAATGACATTATTAATGATTGACGTGGATTATTTTAAAAAATATAACGATCTATATGGTCACCCAAAAGGTGATGAATGCTTAAGAAAAGTAGCAACTAGTTTACAATTAGAGACGACAAGCGAATCGGGCATTGTTGCACGGTATGGTGGAGAGGAATTCTCAATCTTATTACCGAAATCAGATTTGAATGATGCAATGAAAATAGCTAATCGTTTATGTAAAAATATAAAAAAATTAAAGATTGAACATGAGCAATCAGAGAAAAAATTAGTTACATTAAGTATTGGTGTAGCATCAATGATTGCTGAAACTGAGCAAGATTACTTAAAGTTAGTGAAGCAAGCTGATCAGGCATTATACAAATCAAAGCATAATGGAAGAGATCAAGTGAGTTGCTAAAAAAAGAATAAGGTTAAATGAAAAAACATCTATTTATCACTTCAGAAAAAGGTGATTTAAGATGTTTTTTTGCTGCTTTATCTTGTTAGTGGATTTAAATTAAAATGGTTCAATGCTTCGTTAACTAAATCGATATCATAAATGTTCTTCTCTAAGAAAAATTTTATGACTAAATCATTTAAATCGCTGTCTGATAATGTATAGCCTGCAGAACTTAAGAGTTCGCTAACTTCAATTTTATCTAATTCAAGTGCTAGTGATAAAGCGATTATTGTATTTTTCTTTGGAAGGTAATTAGGAATGGAGCGGATTTTTGAAAAATGTTTTCGATCAATGCCCGCCTTTTTATAGATTGATGGATCACTGACATTTTTTTTATCAATAAAGCTAAATAAGAGCTCTCTAAATGTTGGTTTCAGTTTATTTTTAATAAATGCTTCAATCTCTATATTTTCTAAAGGCTCAGCAGCATACACTTCATTTTTACTAAAACTTATTTCTTCTATTTTTACTTCTTCTAAATGGCGTTTTACATATATTTGTAATTCAAACAATAATTCTTGGTTAAGCATTTAAAATACCCCTTCCAAAATGTCTCTTTTAAGGCGACCTACCTACTAATTAATTCAGTTACTATTATAACATCAAGAATGAAGGGGCTGATTTAGAATGAACAGTAATAAAACAGAAATTATATTTTTAATCGATAGAAGTGGTTCAATGGCTGGACTTGAAAGTGATACGATCGGTGGATTTAACTCATTTATTAAAAAACAAAGTAGTTTTGATGGAGAAACAAATGTAACAACAGTGCTTTTTGACGATCAATATGAAGTCTTATGGAGCGGGATAAATGCAAATGAAGTTAAACTAACGGAGAAAGAGTATTTTGTAAGAGCGTCTACCGCACTTCTAGATGCAGTAGGTAAAACCATCTTAAATGTAGGAAACAGATTATCTTTATGTAGCGAGAGGGAAAGACCTGGTAAAGTCATATTTGTTATTACGACTGATGGGTTAGAGAATGCGAGCGTTGAATTTACGTATAGCAAAGTGAAACAGCTTATCCATCACCAACAACAAAAGTATAATTGGGAATTTATTTTCATGGGTGCAAATATAGATGTAGCAAAAGAAGCAAGTAGCCTAGGGATTTTAAAAGCAAATGCTTATACTTTTGAATCTTCTAATGAAGGTGTTGAAAATATGTATAGTGTAATATGCGAAGCGGTGTCAGAAAAAAGGATCTAATTTTATTCAAATCTAGTAAGCTTTTTTAGCTTACTAGATTTTTTTATTGTAAATAAAAATTCTTTAATGATAAAACTGCAGTTAGAATAATAATGTTAGAATAGGGTACATAAAACACATTCAGAGGAGAGATGTACATATGAAACAGCAAAGCTTAGATCATCACGTTAGATATCATCCAGTTTTCCACTTTTTTGGAGCACCATTAGCGTTAATCACGCTCATTGGTTCAATCGTTAACTTATGCAGCGCGATAAAAAATAGCGATCATATTTGGTTAGCAGTATTTATTTTAGTTACTTCGCTTTTATTAATTGTTTCGTTTTTTCTAACAAGACTTTATTCGAACAAAGTGCAAGACCGTGTCATTCGAATGGAAGAAAATTTTCGTCACTTTACGCTAACTGGTAAACCGTTAAATCCTCAATTAACAATGGGGCAAATCATTGCATTACGATTTTCAAGTGATGAGGAATTTGTAGTGTTAAGTGAAAGAGCGGTAAGTGAAGGACTGAGTTCGAAAGAGATTAAACAAAATATTAAAAATTGGCGAGCGGATGAGTATCGCGTTTAATTTTGTGTTAGGGACCTAGTTTAGGTCCTTTTCTTTTTTAGAGGGGGTTTGTTAAATTGAAATGTTGATTTTTGAACTAAAAAAGGTTGTCTAATTAGACAACCTATTGGAACTCTTATGTAATTAATGCATGCGTTAGGAAAAGCATTTTAACATTATTATTTCCAAGCTTCAACGTTCGAGAATGTTTCATAATCACAACCTGAAATGTATTCAAACTCTTTACCCATTCGTTTTGAATATGCTTCTGACGCTAATGATAGTAATGGCTCAAAAGAGTTATATCCCCTTTTCTTATTTAACTAAACTGCCATTTAGTCCAATAAAAAATGACCGACGAATCGTCGATCATGTTGTTAAACTAATTCATTGCGTTAGTTGCATATTACCTATGAAGTTTTTATTAATTAATATTTATAGATAACAAAGAAAAACAAAAATGTTGGAAATGTAATAACACTTATCCATTTTGGAAATTTCATATTAAATTTACCTAATATTTTTCTGATAATATCCTCAAATAAAACAATAAAATTTAGCATCAAAAACAGCATTAAAAAGATTAATCTAAAAGAACCTTTTTGTGAAAATAATGAACTCAAGATCAATAGGAAAAAAATCTCAGCTAGAAATTCAGCTAAATCATATTTTCTACCATTATTTTTAAAAAGCCACTTTATATATTTCTTTAATAATGTCATGACTCGATTCTATTCCAGGAATTGCCACAAGAATGGCTGAACAAATTTTCGCTGAAATTGGAGCAAATGTTGGCGATCAATTCCCTTCCGCATCAAATCTATGTTCATGGGCAGCATTGGTCCCAGGTCACAACGAGAGTGCGGGAAAAAGGAAATCTAGTAAATCTAAAAAGGGAAATAAATATTTAAAATCGGCTTTAGTAGAAGCAGCTCAATCAGTAAGAGGATCTAAAAACTATCTTGGTGCACTGTATAGGCGTACAGCTGGACGAAAAGGACAGAAAAAGGCAGCAATCGTAGTTGCGCACGCAATGTTAAGGATTGCATATTACCTTTTAACTCGAAAAGAAATGTATGTTGACCTAGGAGAAGATTACTTTGATAAGCAAAGACAAGAATCTATTGTCCGCCATTCTGTACGAAGACTAGAAAACTTAGGTTACATAGTGAATATAACAGAAGCCTCCTAGTCTATTAGATCAGTCCATATATCACCTAATAATGAGTAGCTACACTTTAAAAAAAAACGAATGAGCTGCTTCTATTTAGTGTTGCCTTTTTACTCATTTTTCAGAAGTTTATTTTCATGGTAGTTGAATAAGGTATTCCATAATATTTAATTTATCTACTATTAACTTCATAAGCTGTTCTAATTCCAGCTTCAATCGCACCTTGCATCCAACCTGGTGTAGTAGACGAGTGTGATCCTGCGAAATGAATTCTCCCTTCTGGAGTACTAATATATTGACCCAATTCTTTTACCTGGTCGGGTTTAAACATGACAAAAGCTCCACCAAAATAAGGAAAATCAGACCAATTATGAGAATATCCTATTAAAAACTCCGAAAACACTTCATTTCCAAATATATACGAAAGATCATTCAAAGCAATTTTTATACGTTCTTGTTGTGTCATATTATCCCAGATACTAGAATCATCTTCCCATGTGTAACTAGCTAACATAATCCCCGTACTGACCGACGACCCTTGACCATGACTAGGAAAATATGAAAACTTGATTGGTAAATCAGTCGTTATTTTCCCGCCATATAATCCATATTTTTCCCAAAATCTCGTTTTAAATTGAAGACCTATTTTAGTTGAATTAGCATAATGTATCTTTCTAATAACTTTTCTCTTTTCATATGAAATAGACTCAAACGGAAGTAAATCTACAAAATTCAATAATGAAAAAGGAATTGTTGAAATAACAAAATCGCTAGACAATTGATGCTCAGTACTAAGTATTTGATTTTCTGTATAGATTGTTACACTTGATTCTTGTTGTATAATTTTTTTTACTCTTTGATTTGAAACAATATCGTCTTTAAGTTGTGGTAAAAATCCATTAATAAGATGATCTGTACCCCCTGTAATTTCATAAAGTTTTAGGTCCTTTGTTAGGAGTACTAAAACTTCTCTTAATATTGCAGTAAATGCAAGTTCAGGAAATCCTTCTAATCCAACAAAAGCTTCTACCAAATTGATTGCTTCAGTTGATAAGGATACACCAACAGGGTTATATTTTAAAAATTGATACATTGAATAATGATCATACATATTGATAACTATACCCCAATTTTTCTCAGGATCTTGGTTTATAAAATCAATTACTGGACCAACAGCTAATAATAGCAATTCTGTTGCAGTTTTTCCTTGTTCACTTGAGGTTAGTTTAAAGTTTAATTGGTCTGGATTTGCTTCATAATTTTTTTGGTTTGTTAATACATTATTCATGAAAATCAGATCATTAGGAGTGCTATTAATAAATTCATTTACTTGTAAATTGAATTTTTTTATATATTCAATAACTAAATAATGAAAAGAAGGTATACGCATTGCACCGAGGTCTATATATTGATTATTAATAAAAGGTTCCCTTTTGGTGTAAATTCTCCCCCCTATTCTGTTATTAGCTTCAATAATGGTAACCTGATGTCCAGCTTCTTTTAAAAGTGATGCAGCAACTAAACCAGAAATTCCTGCACCTATAATGGTTACATGCTTTGGAGAGTTCTTTTTTTCTAATCCATTTTGAATAATGGAAATCATTTGATCCATTGAAAGCAGTAATTTTTGAATCAAAGCTATCACCTCTTCTTGCTCTAGAATATGTCCCATTAGAATGATATTCGTTTACAAGTTGAAGTAGAATTTCCACAAAGTTTTTATAAAATGATCCAAGATATAATTAAATTCTTGTCAACTAATCTGCCATTTACTTGAATAAGAAAAAAGCCACCGAAGCAGCTTGAGGTTGTTCATTTAATGCAAGTTAGTTAAGCTATTCTAATTACTCGCTCAAAAGAAACGCCTAGATAACGATATTTTATAGTAATTCTATTTATTTTTTTATTATGTAATATGCTGAGCTCGTATACTTTATCTTTTGCTGATGCCGTACCTTGATATTGCTTCTTAATCAAATTTTTAGGTGATATATCTTGTTTTAATACGATTGATTGAACTTTAGTATGTTGTTTTTCAAAATCAAATACCTTGGAGCTATCATACTCTTGAAATCCAACTCCAACTCGAATCTTTGTTCTTTTAGGAACTTCTTCATTATTTATTAATATTTTATTTAGATGAATATCACTTAAACCTATATTACCAATTTCGATAGCTATTTCTTTTCCATTATCACTCGGAACGATTCTACCCGTTTCAATTGGCGATTTTTGTTTTATTAAAACAACGTATGCAACCACTAGTATTATTAAAAGTAATACACTAACAATAATTCTCTTCAAAGCAACTATTCCTTTCACAGGTCTTTCTATTAATTAAGAATTAAATACTAATTGAACCATCACTCCACCAAATAAAAAACTCCTCTAATGATGGTGCAATCCGTGTTCGACTATCGTCTTCATGATTCCATACATAGATATCATCTTTTTGTATGTGATCGTTAATGCTTGAAAATCCAAAAAATCACCATTTCCAGCGTCCGCGAAAAATAATAAACTATCGAAAGTCATATAACAATCTTTATAAACTTCTAGTGTTCTTCGCTCAATATTTTCTTCTATTATGTCATTCGAAGGCCAAAATCTAACGCCTCCACAATCGAATCCATTTGTTTCTTTTAAAAGATTAGCTAATTCATTTGTAATTTCCAGATTAAACTTTTCGTTAATTTCTTCTAACTGTTCCTGAGTCGCTAGTTCATTAAACAACGAATCTTCTGAGGTTTTATTAATTAAGCTTTTACACATGTTAGTAATCCTTTCTAACATCAAACAAATAGATATATCTGAATTATTATAACATTTAATATGCAACTAACAGGCCATTGACTTGAATAAAAAAGTCAACAATCTACTCAAACAGAGCCCTTAGAGAAAAAACACATTGTAGAAATTGTTTATCTATTGTAATTTATGTAATTTCCTTTCTCAGATTTTGAAATAGTCATTAACAAATAAGAGGAAGGGCTAAATGCCTAGTAATATGGGCAATTTACTTTGATAAGAGTTGGAGGAAAATCCCTTTTTTTGGTATTTGCTCAGTAATTTTAGTTATATACCCGTAATAAACATGCGTTGAAAGGAAATGATTTAACATCTCCCTGTTACTTTTTTTGAGGAAAATCTATGTTACGATTAGTGAAAATTAGCAAACAAAGGAACATGGAGGGTAAAAAGAAATGATTAACAAAGTTAAAGTTACAACCATTTTAGCAGCTGCTGCACTCTCAGTATCTGTAAGTGCTAATGTACAAGCTGCTACTGTAACAGTAAAAAAAGGTGATAATCTATGGGATCTATCGCGGGCAAAAAATACAACCGTTGAAAATACTAAAATGTTAAACGGGCTAAATGGAGACTTAATTCATCCAGGTGATAAACTAATCATTACACCAGAAAAACATTATGAAGTTATAAAAGGTGATACATTATGGGATATTGCACAAAATCATGATGTAACAGTATCGCAAATTCAAGAATGGAACAATATACATACGGATCTAATTCAACCTGGATTAAACCTGAAAATTTTTGAAGGCGTAAAAAATATAGCTCATTCAGAAATGAAAAATACAAATCTAGCAACAAATTCTAAAACTACTTCAACAGTGAAGTCAGTACAAGAATCTCCAAAAGCTACAGCTCCATCAAGAGAAGATGTTCCTAAAACAAAGGAAATTGTACCATCAACAAAAGAAAGCGCAGCAATAACAAAAGAGAGTGTACCAGCAGCAAAAGAAAGTGCACCAGCAACAAAAGAGAGTGTACCAACAACAAAAGAAAGTGCACCAGTAACAAAAGAGAGTGTACCAGCAACAAAGGAAAGTACACCAGTAACAAAGGAAAGTGAACCAGCAACAAAAGAAGATGCATCAACATCAAAAGAGAGTGCATCTAAAACAAATGATTCAGCTGGTTTAAAAGTAATAACAATGGAAGCATCTGCTTATACAGCTTCTTGTAAAGGTTGTACTGGTATTACTGCTACTGGAATCAACTTAAAAGAGAATCCAAATACAAAAGTCATTTCCGTCGATCCAAGTGTAATCCCACTAGGAAGTAAAGTAAATGTAGAAGGTTATGGTGTAGCAATTGCCGGAGATACTGGTGGAGCTATCAAGGGAAATCGAATCGATGTATTTATACCAAATAAACAGGATGCGATTAAGTTTGGTAGAAAACAAGTAAAAGTAACGATATTAAACTAATAAAAAAAACACTGAAACGATAAAAGTAAGAGGTTTCAGTGTTTTTATTTTGCTATTCGAGTTTAGTAGATAACTACCGGTTCATATGTGCTTAGATTATCATATACTGTTTTCATTAGACTAGGTGGAGTGTTGACGCAACCACCGGATCCTGCAGCTAGATAGGCATTGCTTGACCAGTTACTTCGCCAGCTAGCATCGTGGAAACCTTGACCACTGTTTGTGAATGGTGCCCAATAATCAACCTTAACTTCATAAGAACCAAGACCTACATGTGAGCCTCTAAGGATTGATGGTGTACGTTTATAAAGGATATACCAAACTCCTTTTGAAGTATCTTCACCGGTGACGTGTTTACCAGTTACGACATTCGTTGTGATAACCAATTTGCCATTTTTATAAAGCCAAATACGCTGTTCTGAAATCGACACTTCAGCATATGTATCGCCAATCCCATTGTTCGTGGTCGTATTATATCCATAACCTTCATTGTTCCAGCCATTTCCAATAATATTAGTAGGAGTGATCGATTTTTCTCCTGTTTCAAAAGCCTGCTGAACTAGTGTTGATTCTTTATCAACATCTAATGCCCAGCCATAGCCTTCTCCTTTAACTGAGATGACAGATCCTGAATGTGTCTTAAATGTAAAATTTTTATTTAATGTAGATTGAGTATTATTTACTTCAGCAATCTTGTTTTTAAGATTACTAGAGTCGATCGTAACTTTCATATCCTTTGACACAGAAGCATTTTGAATTAATTCACTCGCGTTTAAAGAATATACTTTATCTTGAACTTTATACTGAACTGAACGCCCTAATAGTTCTTGAAGTTTTTTCTTTTCATTTTTCACAATTTGATTGTCTTCTTTAATTGGTTGTATGTATACAGGTTTTAGACGGATTATACTAGTATACTCTTGTCCCTTATAGTCTTTTAATAGACGATCGACATCATATTGTTTACCGCTAATGCTTTTAGAGACAATAATTTTACCTTGTTTCAATTGAACAGTTGCATCTTTTGGAGCTTTTAAGCTCTTATTAAGAGTGAGCAGCTTATCTTCAATCTGTTTATTCATAGTTTGAATTTGATCTTCATCTCGTTTACTCGGCACTAAAGAATAATTTTTTTCTTTTGAAGAAGGAAAAAACGTTCTTTGGTTTTTTACTAATTTTTTAATAGCCGGCAGATCATTTTCCGTAAAGTTCATTTTTGTATCTTTTCCATCCAAGATTTTCTGGTCGCCAACATAAACGATGTTTTTAAGTTCGCTAGTTTTTAATTTTTTTAATGCTTGGTCAGCATTCAGTCCACCTAAATTTATGCCGTTTACTTTAATTTGAGCATTAAAATGGTTAGCCCGATAGCTGAACACAATGATGAGTGTAATAATAATAATGATGCCAATCAAAATGAAATGCCAAGGCAAAGACCGTTTAAATGATCTTCTTTGTTGAATATTATTTCCTTTTACATTTAAAGTACTTTCCAAAACAATTCCTCCCATAACCAAGTAGTCCATCTATCAATGTTTACTGAAATTCAGATTAGAATATTACAATTATATTACATTATTTACTTATATGTGACTATTCTACAATTTTCTCTGGTAGAACTTTGTCACAATTTGTTTTGATGTAGAAATTATTTCCTTTTTTTATTTTGAACATGCTAAGAGAATGTCTTGGACTAAAAAGTGTAAATTTATTATATAATGGTTCACCATAATTCTAATAATATTTTTCTATCTACTATTGAAGTATAAGATTATTAGATTTACGAATCTATTAGTGTATTGAGTTTATAAGACTCTTAAATTATTATTCACTATATTATATTTGTATATCAAGTTTAGTAGCCTGGCTAATAGATATACCTTTCAAAGTAGCATTTTTGAATGAGACAGAGTTGAAAATAATAGTTTACTAATGTATCATCATTAATAATCTGAATATTCCGTAAAGAAAAGAGGGATAAGTAAATGAGTAAACAAATTCCTGAAAAATGGTGGAGTCAACTGAGGGTGCCAGCTATTTCTGCACCTATGTTTTTAGTTTCTGGTCCTGAGCTAGTAGAGGCAGCATGTTTAAATGGTGTAATTGGATCATTTCCAGCACCGAATGCTCGCCCGATTGAGGTGCTTGATCAATGGATGGGTCAATTAAATGATCACCTTGCTTTGGCGCGCGCAAATGAGCCGGAGCGTAAAATTGCACCATGGGCAATGAATATAGTCGTTCATAGTTCTTATAGTAGATTACAAGAAGAGCTTGAGCTGTTGAAAAAACATAAGCCTGAGCTAGTCATTACTTCTTTAGGTTCTCCAAAAGTAGTGGTTGATATTGTACATAGTTATGGCGGACTAGTATTCTCAGATGTTAGTGATATGAAGTTTGCTAAAAAAGCTGCAGAGGCTGGTGTAGATGGACTCATTTTAGTTGCATCAGGTGCTGGTGGTCATGCTGGAAATTTAAATGGATTTGCGTTCGTTGATAGTGTTCGTACGTTCTGGGACGGCATTATTGTGTTAGCAGGTGGTATTTCAACTGGTAAAAGTATATTGGCTGCACAAGCTGCAGGCGCTGATTTAGCTTATATGGGAACACGTTTCATTGTTGCGAAGGAAAGCTTAGCAAATGATGAATACCGTCAAATGTTAGTTGATGCAACCCAAGATGATATTGTCCTGACTGATGCATTCTCTGGTGTTAAAGCGAATATGTTAATTCCAAGTATAGTGAAGGCTGGTCTTGATCCTGAAACATTGAAAAAGAAAGATAAAGTCGATTTCGATGGAATGAAAAATGAATCGAATGCAAAGGCTTGGAAAGAAATATGGTCTGCTGGTCATGGTGTTGGGGCAATTACAAAAATCAGTCCAATTGCCGATATTATAGATGAACTGGAAGAAGAGTATAGTTCGGCAGTTAATAAACTAAATCAAAATGCTGAGAAATTAAAATCAACGGTAAGTAAATAAATAGTATTGTAAGCGTTTTACTTTCATATCGTGAATCTATTGTTTAATTATCATTTTACGATTATAATAAACTTATTGAGATGGAATCATAGTATGGGGAAATGTTATGACTCTATCAATTTAGTAAACAAAAAAATGGATTGGTATGTTAGTACGATTTGCTAATAAACTATTCCACCATGAAGACATTAAGCCTATTTATCAGGTATGTGTTATTTCATGGTGGATTTTTTTATGTGAAAAAAGGGGAGGAAAACCGTGAAAAATAACATGGTTACAATCACGATTGACGGGAAAGAAGTAATCGCAGAGCAAGGTTCTACAATCTTACAAATCATTAATCATAATGAAATTAGTCATCCGCAAATTTGTTATGTTCCTGAAGTCGATCCAATTCAAACTTGTGATACTTGTATTGTCGAAATTAATGGAGAGCTAAAACGCTCATGTTCGACTGTTGCAATGAGCGGAATGAATATTCAATTGACTTCACCAAAAGCGAAGGAAGCTCAAATTGAAGCAATGGATCGTTTATTAGAAAATCATTTATTATATTGCACAGTTTGTGATAATAACAATGGAAATTGTAAGTTACATAATACAGTTGAGGAAATGGGGATTGAACACCAAAAGTATCCTTATCAGCCAAAGGTTGCTTCTTGTGAAGTAGACTTAACACATCCATTTTACCGATATGATCCAAATCAATGTATTGCATGTGGACAGTGTGTGGAAGTATGTCAAAATCTTCAAGTAAATGAGACGTTATCGATTGATTGGGAAGCTGAGCGTCCACGTGTCATTTGGGATAAAGGTGTTTCGATTAATGATTCTTCATGTGTAAGTTGTGGACAATGTGTAACAATTTGTCCTTGTAATGCATTAATGGAAAAATCAATGCTTGGTGAAGCTGGTTTTATGACTGGATTAAATGACGAATTACTTGATCCGATGATCGATTTAGTAAAAAAAGTAGAGCCAGGATATAGTGGTATTTTCGCAGTTTCAGAAGTTGAAGCAGCAATGCGAGAAACACGTACGAAAAAGACAAAAACAGTTTGTACATTCTGTGGTGTTGGATGTACATTCGAGGTTTGGACGAAGGATCGTAAAATCTTAAAAATTCAACCTAGCTCTGATGCACCAGTTAATGCAATTTCAACTTGTGTAAAAGGTAAATTTGGTTGGGATTTTGTAAATTCCAAAGAGCGAATTACAAAGCCGTTAATTCGAAAAAATGGCGTATTTGTTGAAGCGAGCTGGAATGAAGCTCTTGATTTAGTTGCAAGTAAACTTGGTTCCATTAAACAAGAATATGGTAAAGGCTCTGTAGGTTTTATTTCATCTTCGAAAATTACGAATGAAGAAAACTATTTAATTCAGAAGTTGGCACGACAAGTATTCGAAACAAATAATGTTGATAATTGCTCACGTTACTGTCAATCACCAGCAACAGATGGATTATTCCGCACAGTTGGTATGGGAGGCGATGCAGGTACAATAAAGGATATCGCAAAAGCTGGACTAGTTATCATCGTCGGTGCGAATCCTGCAGAAGGTCATCCTGTACTAGCGACAAGAGTTAAGCGAGCACATAAACTACATGGACAAAAACTGATTGTTGCTGATCTTCGTAAAAACGAAATGGCAGAACGCTCTGACATCTTTATTAGACCAAAACAAGGTACAGACCAAGTATGGCTTTATGCTGTAACAAAATATATAATCGACCAAGGCTGGCATGACTTAAAATTCATCTATGAGAATGTTCATTTCTTTGAGGATTTTAAAGTTGTACTTGAGAAATATACGCTTGAATATGCCGAAAGTGTAACTGGAATTTCAAAGGAAACGTTAATTCAAATAGCTGAAATGATTCATGAAGCAGATGGCACTTGTATTTTATGGGGCATGGGCGTGACGCAAAACACTGGTGGCTCTGATACATCTGCTGCGATTTCGAACTTACTGCTTGCAACAGGAAACTATAGACGCCCTGGTGCTGGCGCGTATCCGCTACGAGGTCACAATAATGTACAAGGTGCTTGTGATATGGGTACGCTTCCTGGCTGGCTTCCTGGTTACCAACATGTAACGGATGACATGGCCCGCATGAAGTTTGAACAAGCGTGGGGCGTTGAAATCGGAGGGAAACCTGGTCTAGATAATATCCAAATGCTTCATTCAATCGAAAAAGGCGAAATGAAAGCTATGTACTTAGTTGGTGAAGATATGGCGCTTGTCGATTGTAACGCAAACCATGTAGATGAAGTTTTATCAGATTTGGACTTCTTTGTTGTACAAGATCTCTTCTTCTCAAAAACAGCGCAATATGCAGATGTTATTTTACCTGCTGCACCATCACTAGAAAAAGAAGGAACATTTACAAATACTGAGCGCCGCGTACAAAGATTATATCAAGCATTACCAACTCTTGGTGAATCGAAGGCTGACTGGTGGATTGTCCAAGAAATTGCAAACCGATTAGGTGCAAATTGGAACTATCAACATCCAAGTGAAATATTCGCTGAAATGGCAAGCTTAGCGCCACTATTCTCACAAGCTAGTTACGAAGTGATGGAAGGCTGGGATAGTTTCCTTTGGGGAAGTTTAGACGGAGCAAGTACGCCACTGCTTTATAAGGATGGTTTTAATTTCCTTGATAAAAAAGCGAGATTTGCTTTAGCTGAGTGGATGGAACCTGCCCGGTTTCCTGAAGAGTTTGACCTATTAATTAATAATGGTCGTATGCTTGAACATTTCCATGAAGGGAATATGACGAATAAATCATACGGTATCCAATTAAAAGTACCTGAGATTTTTGTAGAGGTTTCACCAGAGCTTGCGAATGAACGTGGCATTAAAGATGGCTCACTAGTTCGATTAGTATCACCGTATGGAGCGCTGAAATTACCAGCACTAGTTACGGACCGAGTTCAAAAAAATGAGTTGTTCTTACCGATGAATTCAACAAATAAAGAATCTGCCATCAATTTCTTAACAGGTCCAGCTAAAGATCACCGTACAAATACACCGGCTTATAAACAAACGAAAGTACGGATGGAAGTATTACGTGTAGAAGGTGAAAGTCCGTTGCCAAAATCGAACCCACGTAATAAAAAGCGAAATCCTCAAAATGGAGTTGAGGTTCAGCGTAAATGGGAACGAAAAGGATACGTCCACTTAACGACAAAATAAAGGGTGAAAAAGATGGCACAACCAATCACGACGATTCAAAAATACGAACCAACTAAAGAAGAGCAAAACCAACAGAAACTAGAGGATTTGAAGCTTTTATTAGCAGAAAATGAAGATTCCTTAAATAAAATTTTAAACATCGTTTCTGAATTAAATGATACTGGTGTCCTTGAAGCTGCAAATTCAATGCTACAATCTAAAGAGAAAATTACAAAAATCGCTTTAGGACAAATGAACCGCGAGCCAGTAACGAATATCATCAATAACATTATGGGAGCTGCTGGAGCACTTTCAAGTGTAGACCCAGAGTTAACTACAAAGCTAATCAATTCCGTAACAAAAGGAATCGATGAAGGAAATAAGCATCTTGAAAAGGATGATAAAGTCGGAATTTTTGATTTAGTAAAAGTTTTAAAAGATCCCGATGTAAATCGTGCCGTTGGTTTTGGTATTAATTTTCTAAAAGGTATGGGAAAAGGTCTAAAAGAATAATAGAAAAAACAATTTGTATTTAATAGAAAAGAGATTAATAATAAGAGATGAACCCTTTAATGAAAAAGCGAATTAAAAGGTTTATCTCTTAATGAATATTTTCCTAAATAAACACGATATGAAAAATAGTTCAGGAAGAAGGGAATCTTTAACGATGCTACCAACTGAGGTGAGAAGAAGAATTCTCCGCTTTGAAAATGGTGAAACAAACTATATTGAAGACAGCGTTGTCACAGAATTTCCCGTCACGGTAAAAATCAATGGACAAGAATTTGTTACGATGGTCAGTACTCCAGAATATATCGAGGATATGGTCGTAGGATTTTTAGCATCCGAAGGGGTTATCCGAAAATTCGAGGATATTGAAAACATATGGTTTCAAGAAAAAGAAGGCTTTGTCCATGTAAAAACAAAGAATATTAACCCATATTATAAAGATATTCAGAGTAAAAGATATATTACATCATGCTGTGGAATGAGTAGACAAGGGTTTGTTTTTGTAAATGATGCATTAACTGCAAAAAAAATGAAAGAAGTAAATGTTCAACTATCATTTCAGGATTGTTTTCGATTAATGAATGAAATGCAACAGTCCGCATTTTTATTTCATGAAACAGGCGGAGTGCATAATGCTGCTTTATGTGATATAAATGGGATTGTTTTGAATAGAATGGATATTGGTAGGCATAATGCATTAGATAAAATTTATGGATATTGTCTTAAAAATAATATTCGTATTTCAGATAAAATAATTGTTTTTAGTGGGCGATTATCTTCTGAAATTTTACTAAAAGTAGCTAAAATTGGTTGTGAAGTCATTTTAACTAAATCAGCTCCAACAGAATTAGCTCTTCAATTAGCTGAAGAATTAGGTATTACGACTGTTGGATTTATTCGAAATCAGTCACTTAATGTATATACTCACTCGAAGCGTATTGTGAAATAGAAACTAAAAACAGATCATTTATGAAATAAAAAGAAGTGAGGCAATGGTTATGAAAAATGTTGCATTGGATAAACATCATCGACCTTTACAGGATTTACGTATATCTGTTACCGATCGCTGCAATTTTCGTTGCCGTTATTGTATGCCGGAAGAAATTTTTGGTCAGGATTATTCTTTTTTATCACAAGATAAAATTCTATCCTTCGATGAAATTGAAAGATTAACGCGTATTTTTGTATCTTTAGGGGTTAGAAAAATTAGAATTACAGGTGGAGAACCTTTATTACGTAAAAATCTACCTAAACTGATTGAACGATTAAATAAAATAGATGGTGTTGAAGATATCGCTTTAACAACAAACGGTACTTTACTTAAAAAGTTTGCTAAAGATTTATATGAAGCTGGTTTAAGAAGAGTGACCGTAAGCATAGACTCTTTAAATGAAGAACGATTTTCTTTTATGACTGGTAATCGAGGAAATGTACAGTCTGTGCTTGAAGGGATACAAGCTGCTTCTGACATCGGAATGAAGGTTAAAATCAATATGGTTGTTCAAAAAGGCAAGAATGAACAAGATATTATTCCGATGGCACAATATTTTAAAGAGAAAAAACATATTCTTCGTTTTATTGAGTATATGGATGTTGGAAATTATAACGGCTGGAGGCTCGATGAAGTAGTAGGAAAACAAACAATCATCGATCTGATCAATGAAGTCATGCCTTTAGAATTTACAGAAGCTAATTATGTAGGAGAAGTTGCGAATCGATATCGTTACAAAGATAGTGATGATGAAGTTGGCATTATTTCATCAGTGACCGATTCATTTTGTTCGACTTGCACAAGGGCACGTATATCTGCAGAAGGAAAATTATATACATGTTTATTTGCAACGAAAGGTTATGATCTAAAAGAATTGGTAAGGTCTAACCAAGATGATGAACAAATTAAAGAAACGATTCTTTCGATATGGAGTAACCGAACTGATCGGTATTCAGATGAACGATTAAGTAATACGAAAAAAATGAATGATAAATCATCACATAAAATTGAAATGTCACATATAGGTGGTTAATCATTACCAATAATAAAAGGTTTGAAGTTTATGCAAGTTCTGTATAATACACTAACCAAAAATTAGAAAGTGATGATTGGTATCTCTGTTCGTTTAGCAGAGAAATTAAGCAGCATTCAGAACTCCTTATATGATGAGGATTTCTTAATGCTGCTTTATTTAATTTAGGGAAAACAAGAAAAGCAGAAAAATTGGTGAGGATACCCGGAGAAAACTATTTATCTCTTTCGCTAGGTCCTGCTCTTTAATGGAGGATATCTTATGTCAGAACGTTATTCACGTCAGCAGCTTTTTACTCCGATCGGTGAAAAGGGACAAGAATTAATTAGAAGGAAACATGTTTTAATTGTTGGAGCAGGTGCGTTAGGAAGTGCGAGCGCGGAGGCACTTGTTAGAGCTGGAATCGGAAAGTTAACTTTAATTGACCGAGATTATGTTGAAATGAGTAACCTGCAAAGGCAACAGCTTTATACCGAAGAAGATGCATTTGAGAAATTGCCGAAAGTAATTGCCGCTAAAGGGCGTCTCCAAAAAATAAATTCAGATGTAAGCATCAATGCGCTAGTAATGGATGCAAGTGCAGATAATATGGAAGTCCATTTGAAGGACACTGATGTTATGATTGATGCAACAGATAATTTTGATATTCGTTTTATCATAAATGATTTATCACAGAAATATGAAATTCCGTGGGTTTATGGCTCTTGTGTTGGGAGCTTTGGTATGTGTTGTACGATTCTACCTAGTAAAACGCCTTGTTTAAACTGTATATTAAAAAGTTTACCAGTACCTGGTGTGACATGTGACACAGCAGGAGTCATTAGTCCTACGGTACAATTAGTGGCGGCATATCAGGTTGCTGAAGTATTAAAACTATTAGTTGAGGATTATTCAGTGGTTAATCCAAAATTCCTTACATTTGATTTATGGAATAATCAACATTACTCCTTTAAAGTGAACAAACTCAAATCAGATGATTGTCCTTCATGTGGAACAAATAGGACGTATCCTTATTTATCCTTTGAAAATCAAACGAAAACAAGTACACTTTGTGGGCGAAATACGGTTCAAATCAGACCTTCAATGACTAAAAATTACGACTTTAATGAACTAGAAAATCAACTAAAACAACATGGGAAAGTTCAACGAAATCCTTATTTGATCTCTTGTCAGATAGAAGATTATCGATTTGTTGTTTTTCAAGACGGTAGGGTTTTTGTTCATGGCACAAATGATATACAGGAAGCTAAAAAGCTATATTATCGTTTATTAGGTTAATAGAGAGAGGATGAATAGAATGGTTGAAAAACGAGTACCACTACCAATCGAAGAAGCAGTTCGTAAAGTGATGGATTTTGCCAAACACGGATCACAAGAAATGGTATCAATCGATTTAGCATATGGACGAGTATTAGCCGATGATCTAAAAGCTGATCAGGATATACCTGCTTTTGACCGCTCTCCATATGATGGTTTTGCGATTCGGGCTGAAGATACTATTCTTACAAGCAATGAAAATCCAACAATCTTTGAAGTAGTTGGAGAAATCGGAGCTGGTTCAGTTTTTCCAAATGAAGTAGCGCATTTGCAGGCCGTTCGTATTATGACAGGAGCACAAATACCTCAAGGTTGTTCAGCCGTTGTCATGCTTGAATTAGCGAAAGAGATTAAAACGGAAGGTAAAACCTTTATTGAAATTAAACGTTCCTATCAAAAAGGCGATAATATTTCATTCCAAGGGGAAGAAACGCATAAAGATGATATTCTTGTCAAAAAGGGAACTGAAATCAACCCAGGAGTGATTGCATTACTTGCTACATTTGGATATAGTCAAGTTCCGGTAGCGAAAAAGCCAGTTATCGGAGTCATTGCGACAGGAAGTGAGCTTTTAGAGGTCGATGAACCGCTCGAACCTGGGAAAATTCGCAATAGTAACTCTTATATGGTTCTCGCTCAAATTCATAAAGCAGGTGCAATCCCTAAATATTTAGGTAAGTTTAGCGATGATTTAGATACTTGTTTTTCAGAAGTTCAAAATGCCTTAGAGCAAGTGGATATTCTAATTACTACCGGTGGTGTATCTGTTGGTGATTATGACTATTTACCAGATATTTACGCAAGATTAGGAGCTAATGTTTTATTTAATAAAATTGCAATGCGTCCAGGAAGTGTAACAACAGTAGCGCATTTTGAAAATAAATTATTATTTGGTTTATCTGGTAATCCATCCGCTTGTTTTGTTGGATTTGAGCTATTTGTCAGACCGATTATTCAAACTTGTTTATTTAACGAAACACCACATTTAAAAAGAGTAAGTGCAATTTTAGGAGAAAACTTTCCAAAACCAAATCCATTTACAAGATTTGTAAGAGGTAAAATTGTTTATCATGAAGGTCAATTAACAGCAATTCCAGCAGGTTTTGATAAGTCCAGCGCCGTATCTTCACTAGCTTATACGGATGCTTTTATTGTTTTACCTGGAGGAACTAGAAAATATGAAAAAGGTATGTCGGTCGATTTATTATTATTAGAAGACCATGAAGGAAGTAAATGGCCTTGGTATGATTTCATACCTGCATATAAGTAAATAAATAGAACTCTATTAATTTAAGAAAAGCGAAGTGGTTTACTTGGAACAAACATTATTTCAGATTGTCGATACACCGATTGTTGTAGAGGAAGTTTCAGATAAAGTAAAAAGTAGAAATGCAGGAGCAATTACTGTATTTATTGGTACAGTTCGAGAGTTAACAAAAGGAAAAAAGACTTTGTCGCTAGAGTATCAAGCATATGAATCAATGGCCGTAAAAAAACTTGCCCAAATTGGTGATGAAATCCACGGGAAATGGCCAGAAGCAATTGTTGCGATTACTCATAGAGTAGGTAGATTAGAGATTAACGATATTGCCGTTGTGATTGCAGTATCTTCTCCGCACCGTAAAGTGGCTTATGAAGCAAATGAATACGCAATCGAACGAATTAAACAAATTGTTCCGATTTGGAAAAAAGAGTTTTGGGAAGATGGTACGATGTGGATCGGTGACCAATTGGAAAATACACCATACCAAGAAGGAAAACCAAGTGTGGAGGAATCAAAATGATTAAAGTTTTATTATTTGCTCATTTACGTGAGAAAGTCGGAACGGATGAATTAACTGTGTCCGATAAAGATGGAATAAACGTAAAAGAGTTAAAAGACTGGCTTATGAGTAACTATGATTTACCACAACTGAATCAGATTATGACTGCTATAAATGAAGAATTTGTAACAGATGAAGAAATTGTAAATGATGGAGATACTGTCGCATTTATTCCACCAGTAAGTGGGGGCTGATGGAATTCATAAAGCTTGAAAGTAGGTAGAATGATGCATAAACATAATGAAAAAGCGATTGTTCACGCAGCGGTTTTAACAGTTAGTGATACTAGAACTGTTGAAAATGACGAGAGCGGTAAACTAATTAAAGCTTTATTAGACGAGCAAAACCATATCGTCCAAGATTATAAAATCATAAAAGATGAAATAGCATTGATCGATTCGATTGTTAGATCATGGAGCGAAGATGAAATGATTCAAGTTATGATCATAACTGGTGGTACTGGTTTTACGAGAAGAGATGTTACATATGAAGCAATTTCAAAAATGCTCGATAAAGAAATGCAAGGATTTGGTGAACTGTTCCGTTCATTAAGTTATACAGAAATCGGTCCAAAGGCTATGTTTAGTAGAGCAATCGCAGGTAGCTTTCATGATAAAGCAATCTACGTAATTCCAGGTTCAAAGAACGCCGTAAATCTAGCAATGACAAAACTAATTTTACCGACATGCCAACATTTTGTTGAAGAATTAAATAGACAATGAATATAGCTGGCGTCGTTTTAGCAGGTGGTAAGTCATCCCGTTATGGTAAACCAAAAATGTTTGAAACGTATAAAGACAAATTATTGTATGAATATAGTGTAGAAGCCTTAAAGGAAAATTCGATTTCACCGATTATCATTTCAACGAACGAAAAACTAGTTCCGTATTTTAATAAAAATGATCTAGACTTTGTCATTGAAGGAGAAGCCAAAGAATACCAAGGACCTCTGTATGCAATGTACAATGCATTTTCCAACATACCGAATAAAGACTGGTATTTTGTCCTAGCTTGCGACACACCTTTCATTACAGCTGACTTTGTAAAAAATATGATCGAAAGGGCAGTAAAAGCGAATGTTGATGCAATCGTCCCAATACAATCCGATAAACTTCAACCGTTATTTGCGCTCTATCATCGAAATTGCATCGAAAAAATGAAAGAGATTTTAGATAAAAACAATCGAAAAGTTCAGTTGTTATTCAGGGAAGTGAATATAATGACTGTCCAATTTTCAAGTGACGATATCATCTTTAAGAATATAAATAGTCCGAATGACTGGATTTAATTGATCAAATTTAAGACTTACCTGGAGGGACACCCATGAGTGAATTTTCACATTGGAATGAAGAAGGAAGACCTAAAATGGTCGATATATCAGAAAAAGAAATTACTACAAGAGTGGCAATTGCGCAAAGTACAATTTCGATTTCAACGGAATTATATGAAGCAATTCAAAATGGATTAATTAAAAAAGGTGATCCACTAAATGTTGCACAAATTGCTGGAATTATGGGAGCTAAAAAAACTTCTGACATTATTCCAATGTGTCACCCAATCGCACTTTCAGGAACTGACTTTACATTCGAATATGTAGAGGCAACTAATGGATATGATTTAATCATACGTGCGACAGTGAAATGTAGTGGAAAAACTGGAGTTGAAATGGAGGCACTTACAGCTGTAAGTATCGCTGGCCTTACATTTTACGATATGTGCAAAGCCGTTGATAAAAGTATGGTCATAAAAGAAACGTTTTTAGTTCAAAAAAAAGGTGGTAAAAGCGGCGACTTTTTCCATAAATAAGATTGGAACATAAGCTTAATTGATTAGTAGCCTCTACTAACTAATCAATTAAGTTTTCCAATTTTTTATCAAACACAAAAACTGAAATCGCAAGATCCTCTTCAACTTTCATATCCGAGAAAAGATTGATAAACTTAGCATCAACGATTTCTTCTAACTTAACTGGATGATTTTTCGCATAAACGTCTTGAATCATCTTAGTTCTAGCATTATGTACGATATCACGCCCTTCAGAAGTTTGAGCGATAAATAGCTCAGTAGGTGTAAGATTTCCATACAAAGTTGAAACAGCCATATTTTCAACAAAAACCGTATGGATTCTTTCAGGGCCTTTACCAAATAATTCTTTACGCAGTTTTCGTATATAGTCATTAAATTCATGGATGACTTTAGACATTACATATACCCCTTAACTTAATTTTCGTTTTTCTTATCATAAAACAATGATCAGAAAATTTAAAGAAAAAAACTTTTAGTGAACTTCTTCTTAAAGACTTTACTAAATTAAAATTAAAGAAAGTAAAAGTAAACGAAAATAGTCATCTAAATAAACTGCTCCACCATCAATACAGGAATCTATTAAATTGATTTTTGTATTAATGGTGTTTTTTCAGTAGGCTCCTTATAATAAAATTATTTAATAAAAAGGAAATGAGAGCGATGAAAAAGAACTATTCCATTTTGCAAATAGTAGGCTATCAAAATAGTGGGAAAACAACACTTACTGAAAAGCTCATTAAACAGGCCAATCACCAAGGTTTATTAGCTGCTACTATAAAACATCATGGTCATGGCGGTGCGCCTGATTTAGAAATAGATCGTAAAGATAGTAGTCGTCACTTGGATGCTGGAGCTATCGTTTCTAGTGTTGAAGGTGATGGGGTCTTGCAATTAAGAACAAATTTTATCAATTGGGATTTAAAGAAAACAATTGAATTATATCGCTTTTTCTCTACTGATATTATTTTAATTGAAGGTTATAAAAGGGAAAGTTATCCAAAAGTAGTATTAATAAGAAGTGAGGATGATCTAAATTTACTCGATTCATTAACGAATATTATTTGTGTGATCAGCCATTTTGAGATTGAAGAGGGTAGATTGAAAGATTATCAATATTTCCACCTTTGTGATGAAGAAAATTATTTAGATTTTTTGATGAATGAAATGTCAAAAGGTAATTTCATAGAAGATTAAAAAATAGATGAAAATATGGTTGATTTTGAAATGAGGAGATTAATTGTTAGAAGAGTTTTTAATTCCCCTTAAGATTTCACTTAAAGTTACGATTGTGGCAGGAGTTATCGTTATTATATTAGGAACTATAGCTGGAAGAATTCTCTCTATGAAATCATTTAAAGGTAAAACACTTCTAGAAACAATCTTAATGTTACCTTTAGTTCTTCCTCCTACAGTTGTTGGATTTTTACTATTAGTCATTTTCGGAAGACAAAGCTTCGTTGGTAAAATGATCGAATGGTTATTTAAACAGCCAATTGTTTTTACTTGGTGGGCCGCTGTAATTGCATCAATTGTTGTAGCATTTCCGCTTATGTATCAATCTGCAAAAACTGGATTTCAAGGTGTAGACAATGAGATTGAAGAGGCAGCTCGAGTTTGTGGAGCAAGTGAATGGAATGTTTTTTTCTTGATTTCAATTCCACTTTCATTAAAAGCCATTATGTCAGGAAGTATATTAAGCGTTGCAAGAGTACTAGGTGAGTTCGGTGCTACACTTATGTTTGCAGGAAATATACCTGGAAAAACACAAACCGTCCCGACCGCAATTTATTTAGCAATTGATGCTGGAAATATGAAAATGGCTTGGTTATGGGTGCTTTCAATGGTCTTAATTTCTTTTATTATGCTATTAGTTGTACAAGTGAAACAAAAATGATTTTTTAGATTTGTATTATCTTTAAATAGTATATAATGCTGTATGTAGGGTATTTTACCTTTTTATTCCAAAATTTTAGTATACATAAAATAAAACCCAGTTTTAAAATTAGAAACTTAAAAAAGTGAGGGTGGAAAGTATGGAAAATAAAGTTGAGTTAATTAATCTTGCAGTAGGATTACCGAGTAAAATGGAATACGGCGAAAACAAAGAAATGATAACGGGGATTTGTAAAGAAGGAATAGAAGAAGTTTACCTATCAAAAGAAGGCTTTAAAGGTGATGGCGTAGCTGACTTAAAACATCACGGTGGAACAGATCGAGCTGTATGTGTGTATCCATATGAACACTACGCACTTTGGGAAAAAGAGTTTAATATAAATTTACCACTTTCAGCATTCGGAGAAAATATTACGGTCACAAATATGTTAGAAAAAGACGTATGCATTGGTGATGTCTACCAAATTGGGGATGCAATTATACAAATTACACAAAGTAGAATACCTTGTGACACAATTACAAGGAGAACGAATGTAGCACTTAAGAGAATAGTAGAAACTGGTTTTACAGGCTACCTATGTCGTGTATTAAAAGAGGGAACAATCAGAAAAGATTCGAAAATAGAATTAATTGAAACTCAAAAAAATAAAGTTTCGGTTCTTTATTGCAACGAGATTTATTTCCATAATCCAAAAAACGTTGAAGGAATAAAAGCGATATTGGAAGTTCCTGAGTTAGCTGAGGATTGGAGAAATCGATTAAATAAGAGTTTGGAAAGTTTAGTTTAATATTTTATTATAATTAGAAGTCGCTTTTAGTTGGAGCGGCTTCTTTTTATATTAAAATGCTTTTTTTTATTATGTTCTGTTAAAGTAGATTGTTGATTTTCTTATTCAAGTAAATGACAGATTAGTTGAATAAGAATTGCATTGTTTGTATCTAGAATGAATTTAATTTCAGTGGTAAAATTAACATATAATGGAAATTATTTCAGAGGTGAATGTGATGTTAAATGTTTTAAAGACCTTGATTTTGATTAATCGTAGTCAAACTACTACAAATAAACCCTCAATTTAAAGGAGACTGTTCATGACAAAAGGAGATAAACAAAGGGAAATTCAATCAAAATATAGAAGAATTATGCGTGAAAAGAAAGAAGTACCTGAAAAAAAAGGAATTTTCTTTATCATCCTACTGATGGTTTTACTTATTTGTAACTTACTATTCAAAGGTTTTTAAAATTGTTATATCAAGTGTAAAATGTGAATGCTTATTCAACTAAAGCAGTTCATTAGTTGAACAACCCAAAGCTGCTTCTGTGGCTTTTTTCTTATTCGCGTGCCCAGCAAGCCGTTAATTGCTAACTGGTGAAAGTCCAGTCTAGGTAAGAACCAAGTCGCCTAGTAGCTAACAGGCAATTTGTGGAGAAATCCTAAGGTTGAAGCCCTGTGACAAAGCAACTTCCTTGCGGAAGTGCGAGCGAATTTACAGGTTGTAACATAAAGTGAATCCTGCCGCCTCGTCAAAAAGAACCTCAAAAGAGGACAAAGAGAAGTCGAGCCTGGGAATAAGAGGCGAAGACCATGGAAGGTGTATAGAACTTGGAACAGCACCCAAGAATCTCTCGGGGTATGGGGAATGACATGTAAAGAAAGTAATTAACGGAACTGGGGAGACCCTACTTTACCCTTAATATTAAAGGAGCTAGAAAGCCTATAAGTGAACGCGAAATGGTGGACTGTAAAGAGGGAGTCGGAGGAGGTCATAGTGCGTGCGTGGCAGCACGTTTATCAGGTGGGTTAAAGTCCCACTGAATCTCGGACTAGGAGATTCATATCCAAACTTGGGAGTAATGTCT
>NZ_JBHXLC010000034.1:0-44651 GCF_042721555.1 Gottfriedia sp. NPDC058432 | reverse complement strand
ACATAATAATAAAATATTAATATAGATGGGACGGGAAAATGAAAAATATAATTGAAATTGAACAAGTCGAGAAAAAATTTAGTGAAAATAATGTGATTTCTCCACTTTCATTAGAAATTTTTTCTGGAGAATTCTTAACAATTTTAGGACCAAGTGGTTGTGGGAAAACGACACTTTTAAGAATGATTGCTGGTTTTGAAGAACCTTCATCAGGTGTGATTAAACTAAATGGAGAAGCAATTAATAGTTTACCTCCATATAAAAGGGATATGAACTTAGTATTCCAACACTATGCATTGTTTCCTCATATGAATGTTGAAAGAAATATTCAATTTGGATTAAAAATGAAAGGTATTTCATTAGAAGAGCAAAAAGTCCGTGCTAACGAAGCGATGAGATTAACTCAATTAACTGAATTTAGAAATCGTAAACCTAGTCAGTTATCTGGTGGACAACAGCAAAGGGTTGCAATTGCTCGTGCAATAGTGAACAATCCAAAAGTCTTATTATTAGATGAACCATTAGGAGCACTTGATTTTAAGCTTCGTAAAGATTTACAAAGAGAACTAAAAAATCTTCAACGCGAATTAGGTATTACTTTTATCTATGTAACTCATGATCAAGAAGAAGCGATGAGTATGAGTGATCGAATTGTCGTTATGAATAATGGGGAAATCGAACAAATCGGGACACCGAAAGAAATTTATCAAGATCCAGCAAGCAAGTTTGTTGCTACATTTATTGGTGAAAATAATTTCTTTGATAAAGGTGTAAAAGAAATTGCTGTTAGACCAGAAAATATTAAAGTTTCTCATGCTACAAATGAAAAAAATACTTATTCAGGCGTAATAAGAGATGTAGAATTTGTTGGTACTTTAAATAAAATCTTTATTGATTTACATAAACACGAACAAACAATCATTGTCTACCAAATGCCAGACCAAACAAGTTTTAATAGAAATGATAAAGTTGAAATTAGTTGGAAGTCAGAAGATGAGGTGATTATGTATTGAGAAATGAAAAGTACATAATTGCACCTACGATTATCTGGTTAATAGTTTTTTTTCTAGTACCTTTATTATTAATTTTTGGTTTCGCATTTATGAAAAATGGAATGTATGGAGAAATAGAAAAAACATTTACACTAGAAAATATTGTAAAAGTTTTTGACCCACTTTATTTAAAAGTTTTATGGACAACTTTTTGGATTGCTTTAGTAACTACAATAATTACTCTATTGATTGGATATCCTTATGCATATACAGCTACAGTTGTAAATGAAAAATGGCAGAGGATTTTACTATTATTAATCACAATTCCTTTTTGGATAAATTTCTTAGTTAGATCTTATGCTTTAATTGTTATCCTTCGCTCAAAAGGGATTATTAACACATTATTAATCCAACTTGGGATTATAAAAGAACCTTTACAACTGCTTTATAATACGCCATCAGTCATAATGGGAATGGTCTATACATTATTACCATTTATGGTGTTACCGATCTTTGTTGCCATTGAACAATTGGATAACAGAAAATTGGATGCTGCTAACGATTTAGGAGCTACTCCATTTCAAACCTTTCTATATGTAACTCTTCCATTGACGATGAAGGGGATTTTTGCAGGCAGTATTTTAGTTTTTGTTGCTTCATTTGGTATGTTTGTCGTTTCTGATGTAATGGGTGGATCAAAAGTTGCTTTGATCGGAAATGTCATTCAAAATCAATTCTTAGCAGCAAGGAACTGGCCATTTGGTTCTGCACTTTCAATATTCTTAGTACTTACTTCAATCGGTTTAATAGGACTTTACTATTTAGCAACAAAAAATATTGGTGCTGATAAAAGTAGAGGTGAAAAATAAATGAAAAAACCTATACTTATTGGATTTTCAACAATTATCTTGATTTGCTTATATTTACCAATCTTGATTTTAATCCTATTTTCATTTAATAAATCAAAGATTAATGCACAGTGGTCTGGTTTTACGTTTGACTGGTACATAAATTTATTTCATAACCCGCAAGTCATTGATGCCTTTATGAATAGTCTATTTATTGCAATTGTAACTACAATCCTTTCAACAATTCTTGGTACTATTTGTGCACTAGCCTTACATAAGCATAAATATAAATTTTCAAATTTTATTAGTGGGCTAGTTTACTTACCAATTGTCGTTCCAGATATATTAATGGGACTCTCATTACTAATACTATTTACTAATTTCCATATTGAATTAGGTAGTATCACAATTATTATTGCCCATGTCACTTTTTGTATTTCATATGTAATTATTCTTTTAGCGGCTAGACTGTCAGGAATGTCAACTGATTTAGAAGATGCTGCAAGTGACCTAGGTGCTACACCATGGCAGACATTTAGATTTGTAACTTTACCAGCGCTAATGCCTGGAATTATCGCTTCAGCACTTTTATGTTTTACATTAAGTATTGATGATTTTGTCATAAGCTTTTTTGTTTCAGGACCGAGTTCAACTACATTGCCAATTTATATTTATGGAATGGTTAAAAAAGGTGTAACGCCTGAAATAAATGCAATTTCGACGATTTTAATTGTTACAATTATATTCTTAATGGTAATTTCAGAGGTTTATCGTACAAAAGGTATTAACAATCAAGAAGAATCAGAGAAAAAATCCTATATCGTTTAAAGTATAAGTGTTTTCTAGTGACCTTTTTAGGTCTAGTTCCACTAAAAAACGAGGTTTCTGGATTAGAAATCAACCAAGGCATACTGGATTTATGTGCGTGCCAAAATATAAGGAGGTAGTCAGTAGGCATTATGAGTATATTTAGAAAAACTGCTACAATAATGGTTTCTTTAGGCTTAGTAAGTTTGCTTTTATCTGCTTGTTCAGTTGGAAAAAAAGAATTAAATATTTATAGCTGGGCAGATAATTTTGACGAGAAAGTTTTAGAATCATTTGAAAAGAAATATGATGTTAAAATTAATTATCAAGTTTTTGCAAGTAATGAAGAGTTGTATGCAAAACTAAAAGCTGGTGGTTCAAATTATGATGTAATCCAGCCTTCAGATTATATGGTTAAACTAATGATTCATCAAAATATGTTGGCTAAATTAGATAAAAGTAAGATGCCAAATTTAAATAATATTTCACCACAATATACAAATCAAGAGTTTGATCCAAAGGGTGATTACTCAGTTGTTTATACTGGAGGATTAACAGGGATTGCTTATAATCCAAAATATGTAAAAGAAAATATAGATAGCTGGGATGATCTATGGAATCCAAAATACAAAGGTCATGTTACTTTACTTGATGACAATAGAGAAGTATTTGGAATGGGATTAATTAAAAATGGCTATTCAAATAGTTCAACAAATGAGGACGAATTGCTAAAAGCTTATAACAATTTAAAAACATTAACACCTAACTTATTAGCATTCGATACAGATACAGTAAAACAAAAGTTTATTACCGAAGATGCTTGGATTGGTCAAGTATGGTCCGGAGATGCTGCTTATATTCAAAAAGAGCTTAAAGATGTTAAATGGGTTGTACCAAAAGAAGGTTCTTCAAGATGGGCAGATACTTTGGCAATACCAAAAGATGCTAAACAAAAAGATCTAGCTGAAAAGTTTATAAACTATATATATGATCCAAAAGTAAGTGCACAAAATTATGAGGCGATTGGTTATGCTGATCCAAATAGTAAATCAGGGCCATATCATTCGGCGGAGTATAAACAAAATCCGTATATTAATGTAACAAAAGAACAAACTGATGCAACCAATTGGATTAAGGACGTTGGGGACCAAACAGAATTATATGATAAGTATTGGACAGAATTAAAAACTGGCAAATAATATTTCAATTTAAAAAGGTTATCTCTTAAGAGATAACCTTTTTAGTTTGAGATTAATTTGTTTAATAAAAATCGAAATTGGTCTCTTTCACTATGTGATAGGTTTTCGAATAAAGTTAGCCACAATTCTTGACGGAAATTGAAGTTTTCTTCAATCAAACGCTTTCCTTCATCTGTTAATTCGAGCCAAGTAACTCTTCGATCCCGGCTATCCCTTTTTCGAGAAATTAAATGATTATTAACCAATTTATTGACAGCGGTTGTAATAGAACCTGAAGATAATCCAATTTGTCTTCCAAGTTCAGAAGCAGTAATTTTTTGATTTTTATATATTAAATATAAGAGCAAATATTTTGGTGGAGTTAAGGAGTTTTTTACTTCTTCATCAGTTTTTTGCCAGTTTTTTCGAACTCGAATCATTAAACTTGTTAAATCATCTAGAAGAAGTTTGTCGTTTTCGGTTAACAAGGCAGAATCCACCGTTGCCAAAACTTATAAAAATCAATAAATATCTATTATTTTTATAGATTTTGTTTATTTCCCTGTTCTACGTGTCCGGTTTTGCCTAATTAGGCTACTTTCGTTTGATCTAACACTCCAAGGGCGTAAATTCGGATACAACGAATCCTACATATCAGTAATGACGTCTAGGTGTCAGATTACTAATTATATCGTGACAAGTTGATTGCTGCGTTTACATCTTGATCTATTTCTTGACCGCATTCACATTTGTAAAATTGGTCTGACATTTTAAATCATTTTTCAAATTCTACAACTTGAACACGTTTTGAAGAACCATTTATCATCTTCAATAAATTCAATGCCATATCAATTACATTTATTTTGAATTTGGCGTTTGAATTTAAAGAAATACTGCTACGCGAATGCTGTTGACAGTTACTTATTTTCACCATTCTCTTGATATTTATATTATCCATTTGCGATAAGGTTTGGTTTTCACGATCTCGCGCGAGGAATGATGAAGATGGTTTATTCTGATATTTGGAAACCTTCTATAGAATAGATGTATCTTTTTTTGATTTTTATAATGTTGCTTGTTTTGAAGTAACGGTTCCCTCCTTATTCATTTCATATTTACGAGAAACTTGACGCTGCAACCTACGTAGGCGTTTCTCTGCACTTCTGATTTCCATAACTGTGTGTCTTTTTTCTTTAGTTGGCTTTAAACTTACTCTCTTTGCAAGTTTCAAATTACTCACCTCATGTATATTTAAACACAAGGGATGATTCGCAATTAGAACAGATTGTGATATTTTTATAAATTTTAGTAAATTTACATTAACTGTTGTTAGCCTTCTATTTTAAGATTAAAGGATGTTAATCATTAGGAGTATTGCACGTATAGGTTACCAATTATCTAAATCATTTTCAAGAATGAAAGGAATTTAAGTAAGATTTTTAAATTTGTCAAGTTTTGGCTGTATAGTATCTATAGTGTTTTGTAAATAGTATGATAAAAGAGACATTGGTAGGGGTGAAGTTCAATGTTTAAGTATTTTAAGTTTAAAATAAATGATACTGTTCAATTTGTGAAGAACGATGGTCATTTCTATCGAGTGATCGGGTACAGGATCGAAAAAAGTATTTATTTAAATGATGAGTACAATAGCATTATTTACGAACTCTTACGAGAATTTGATGGTCTTCAAGTTGACGCTGAAGAAGAAGAATTAGTAAGCGTATCGAACTTTGATGAATTCTACGGTTCAATGTTTGAAAAACTAGGTACATTTACAATTAAGTTTGCTAAAAAGCAAGAAGAAGTAAAGAAAACAAGCATGGGTGAAGCTTCATCCGTGGACGAGCTATTAGATAAATACAATGATTATCGAAGACTGGCAATACTTTTTAAAGATTGCCTATACGATTTAGCTGCTGAAAATGTTCTAAATGAGCTCACAGATTTTTCTGAATCCAAAAAAGATTACATGCATTAATTTTTAAACTCAAAAAAAGATTACATGCATTAAGCATGTAATCTTTTTTCATTAGTTTTAATTGTAACAGATTTTTTTTGAAATTTACTTTCATAGACAAATTCAGTTACTTTCGCGCAGATTGCAACTGAAAGAATTGTATATCCTACTTGATTCCATGATAGATAAGTTAGTGAACAAAGAAGAATCACAGCGTCAAAAATAAAGTATACTTTACCGATCGATATTTTAGATTTTTTGCTCATTATAATTGTTATTAAATCATCTCCACCAGTTGCACCGCCACTTCTTAGAATTAAACCTAAACCAAGTCCAGCGAAAATTCCACCTAAAATAGCTGGTATCCAAAGATGATTTCCAAAGTTAAATGTAATATTGGATGTTTTTTCAATTATAGAATAAAAAGCAGAAAATGAGATGGCTCCGATCGTAGTATTGATTAATAACTTTCTACCTAAATACAATCCAGCGATCAGAATAATTGGAATATCGAGTAGCAAAGTTGTAATTGAAGGTGATATATTTAGTGCGTTTTTTACTAATAAAGCAATACCAATAAATCCACCTTCAGCTAAATTATTTTGATAATGAAAATGATAAAGTGTAGTGGCCAAAATAAATGAACCAATTAAAATCATTAAGGTCTCACCCAAACGATTGTTACTCATTGTTATTTCCTCTTTTCGTAGTTAGTAGTTAAAAAGTTCAGCTTTAAACTAACTACGTACATATAGAGCTCGTAGTTAGTTTTTTATCTTTCTAACTACACAGCTATATATCATTGAAGAAATAACATAATCGCCTGTCAACCATAGTTTCGCCTACCTTCAGTTTTATTTTAGAGTTCTTTTGGTTCTCTAAATAAAAACCGCTAAGTGTAGGATAAATCTTTACGTTGCCAAATGCTCCTTCGAGCAATCATGGTTACACGTCCTTTTTTCCAGTTTTGTTAGAAAAATCTAACAGGTGAAAAATAAGTCCTATAAGAACTTATTCTTAATTTTATCATATGCGAAAATATTTGAAAAAAGAAAAGAATTAACAAAAATCTACAAAATGTTTGAAGTAGGGAAGGAATAAGTAGTTTTGAAACATGTTTCGCTATAATAATGTGAAATATTTCACAAATTAGACATAGCATTTTCAATGAAAACGATATATAGTATATTTGTAAACGAAATTGTGAAGTATTTCACAAATAAAAATGATAAAAAAGACTTAATGAACCTTAAACTAGGATGATTAAAGTCCAACATCAGAGGAGGAGAGCCAAATGGCTGTTCAAGAGAAAACTGTAAATGAAATATCTATCGCTTCTGAAATGGTAAATGAGTTAGTTTTAAAAGGACAAAAAGCATTAAAGGAATTTGAAAGCTTTAATCAAGATCAAATCAATGAAATTGTACATTCGATGGTTCTAGCAGGTTTGGATCAACATATGCCACTTGCAAAAATGGCAGTTGAGGAAACTGGGCGTGGAGTCTATGAAGATAAAATTATTAAAAATATATTTGCTACAGAATATATATGGAATTCAATAAAAGATAATAAAACGGTTGGAATCATAAGTGAAGATCAACAAACAGGAATAACTGAAATAGCTGAACCTGTTGGGGTAATTGCAGGTGTAACGCCAACAACTAATCCGACATCAACGACATTATTCAAAGCAATCATAGCGATAAAAACGAGAAACCCAATTATATTTGCTTTCCACCCTTCGGCACAAAAATGTAGTAGGGAAGCGGCGAGAATCGTTCGTGATGCGGCGGTTAATGCTGGAGCACCTGAAAATTGCGTACAATGGATTGAAGTCCCATCTATTGAAGCAACTAAGTGTTTAATGAATCATGAAGGAGTAGCACTTGTTTTAGCAACAGGTGGTGCTGGAATGGTTAAATCGGCTTATAGTACAGGAAAACCTGCTTTAGGTGTTGGACCTGGTAATGTACCATGCTATATCGAGAAATCTGCTGAAATAAAATGTGCAGTAAATGATCTTATTCTTTCAAAAACATTTGATAATGGAATGATTTGTGCATCTGAACAAGCAGTTATTGTAGATAAAGAAGTTTATGACGATGTGAAATCTGAGTTAATAGCAAATAATTGTTATTTTGCTACAAAAGCAGATAAAAAGAAATTAGAAAAGCTTGTCATAAATGAAGCTACATGTGCTGTAAATGGTGACATTGTTGGTAAATCTGCATATGAAATAGCAACATTAGCTGGCGTAAATGTACCCGTAGATACAAAAATTCTGATCGTTGAATGTGATAGCGTGGGTGCGAATGAACCTTTAACAAGAGAAAAACTAAGTCCGGTTTTAGCTGCAATTAAAGTAAATGGTAAAGAAGAAGGATTTAAACGTTGTGAGGAAATGCTAGAGCTTGGAGGATTAGGACATTCGGCAGTTATTCATAGTAATAATGAAGAAATTCAAAAAGAGTTTGGACTAAGAATGAAAGCGTGTCGTGTAATTGCAAATGCTCCTTCAGCTCATGGTGGAATTGGGGATTTATATAACGCATTTATTCCTTCCTTAACATTAGGCTGTGGATCACACGGTAAAAACTCTGTATCGACTAACGTAACAACAGTTCATTTATTAAATATTAAAAAATTGGGAAGAAGAAATATGAATATGCAATGGGTCAAACTGCCACCAAAAATTTATTTTGAAAAATATTCAACTCAATATTTAGAAAAAATGCCAAAAATTAAAAAAGCATTTATTGTAACAGACGAAGCAATGGTTAAACTAGGTTATGTTGACGTGATTAAATATTATTTAGAAAAAAGACAAGAAAATGTTCAGATTGAAATTTTCTCAGATGTAGAACCAGATCCTTCAGATGTTACTGTTATGAAGGGTGCAGACAGAATGAAATCTTTTGAACCGGATACAATTATTGCTTTCGGTGGTGGATCTGCAATGGATGCAGCCAAGGGTATGTGGATGTTTTATGAATACCCAGAAACTACTCTGGATGGGCCTAAACAAAAATTCTTAGATATTCGAAAAAGAGCATATAAATACCCTAAATTGGGTCGTAAAGCTCAGTTTGTAGCGATTCCAACGACTTCAGGTACTGGTTCAGAGGTCACACCATTTGCTGTAATTACTGATAAAGCTAATAATATTAAATATCCATTAGCTGATTATGAATTAACACCAGATGTTGCAATTATTGACGCTCAATTCGTAACAACTGTTCCTAAAAGCATTACAGCAGATACAGGAATGGATGTATTAACACATGCAATTGAGGCTTATGTAAGTGTATTAGCAAATGATTATACAGATGGATTAGCATTACAAGCTATTAAATTAGTATTTAAATATCTGCCTAAAGCTTATGAAAATGGAAACGATTTTGAAGCACGTGAAAAAATGCATAATGCATCAGCAATCGCAGGTATGGCATTTGCAAATGCATTCTTAGGAATTAACCACAGCTTAGCGCATAAAATTGGAGCGGAATTCCATATCCCTCATGGCAGAGCAAATGCGATTTTAATGCCACATGTAATAAGATATAATGCAAAAAAACCAACTAAATTTACAGCTTTCCCTAAATATAAGCATTTCATTGCAGATGAACGATATGCTGAAATTGCTCGTTTCCTAGGCCTACCAGCCTCAACAACTGAGGAGGGTGTTGAAAGTTTAATTGCAGCAGTTATTAAGTTAGGTAAGGGATTAAATATAAATATGAGTATCGAAGCACAAGGGATTACTGAAAAAGAATTTTTAGAAAAAGTATCCTATTTAGCTGATCGTGCTTTTGAAGATCAATGTACTACTGCTAATCCAAAACTACCTCTAGTAAAAGAATTAGAAGAAGTTTATCTGAATGCATTCAAAGGATGTTAATGAATTAAAATAGATTGAAGAAGGAGCACCTAAACAGGTGCTTCTTTTTTTGCTAATTATTTTGATATAATAGTCATATTGAAAGTGGTGATTAAAAATGGAATTAAAGCAACAAAGTCCATGGTTCAAGGTGAAAATAGGAGATGAACATAAAAATCAAACAGTAGAATCGTATTTAAAAAATGTATGGCAGTTTCCTAAGAAATTGTTACATGAATTAAGGATGGCAAAAGGGTTTAAGATAAACGGAGAAGCTAAACCTTGGAATACGATACTTTTAAGTGGTGATCAAGTTGAAATGCTATTGTTCATAGAGGAAGATTATGGTGTAATTCCACAAGAACAATCGAATGAAATCTGTTACGAAGACGAACATTTATTAATTGCTAATAAACCGTTTGGAGTCGACACACATCCGAATGAAAAAGGACAGTTAAATACATTAGCAAATGGGGTAGCATTTCATTTTCAAAAAAATGGATTAAAAACAAAAGTACGCCATATACATCGCCTCGATAAAGACACTACTGGTGGAGTTGTATTTGCTAAACATGCATTAAGTAGTGCAATTCTAGATTCGATGTTAAATCAACGTAAAATAAAACGTACTTATACAGCTATAGTTGAAGGGAATGTGAAATCACCTAAAGGTACAATAAATGAAGCGATTGGAAGAGATCGACATCATCCTACAAGAAGAAGGGTTTCACCAAAAGGAGATCATGCAATTACGCATTATAAAAAAATAAGATACATATCAAACTTGAATGTAACGATTTTAGAATGTCAGTTAGATACTGGTCGTACGCATCAAATTCGAGTTCATTTAAGTTTTTTAGGTCATCCATTAATTGGAGATCTATTATATGGTGGGAAACAGAAATTATTGAAACGTCAAGGATTACACGCTAGTAATGTACAATTTACGCATCCTTTTACGAAAGAAAATGTTTCGATTCATATCCCATTCCCCTCAGACATAAAACAAATACTTAACGAAAAGTGAGATGAATGAAATGTTATTAGAAGTCATTGCCACAAACGTAAAAGATGCATTAGATGCAGAAAGGTTTGGGGCAAATCGAATCGAATTAGTTACCGGAATAAAAGAGGGTGGTTTGACACCAAGTTACGCGACAATAAAGCATGTTGTTCAAAGTGTTTCAATTCCAGTACATGTAATGATTCGCCCACATAGTCGTTCTTTTTTATATGATCAGTATGACCAAGAAGTAATCTTAAACGATATTGATGTTTGTAATGAGCTCGGAGCAGCTGGTATCGTTTTTGGTGCCTTGACTAAGGAGAATACAATTGATGAAGATCTTTTAAAAAAAGTAACAGCTCGAGTAAAAGGTATAAACTTTACGTTTCATAGAGCAATAGATGAATCAAATGATTTGCTAACAGCTATTAATACATTAAAACAATACCCTGAGATTACGCATGTGTTAACATCTGGTGGGGTTGCTAGTGCTATTGATGGAAAAGAAACAATAAAAAATATGATCGAACTTACAAATAAATCCAATATAAAAATTTTAGCTGGAAGCGGATTATCCATAGAAAATGTTTCAGACTTCATTGAATTTACGAATGTAGAAGAAATTCATTTTGGTTCAGGGATCCGAAAAAATAACTCTGCAATCGAAGAAATTGATTCTTCCTTAATGGAGAGTTTGCGTAGCAGATTAGTAAGAGGATAAATTAATTAATGTATGAATACATCAACATTTTTTTCACATAATAAAAAAGTAGTCCGCAAAAACGGACTACTTAAAATACAGCTTTATACAAATTTTATTTATTATTTACCGATAAATTGTTGAGTCCAAGCATTTGATCTTGAGTCATAACCAACACCGATTTGAGTTAAGTTAGGATTTAAGATATTTGCACGGTGACCAGCACTGTTCATCCAAGCAGTAACTACTTCTTCAGGTGTTTTTTGACCTTTAGCAATGTTTTCTGCTGCATAGCTATAAGTGATTCCGAATTGTTTCATCATATCAAATGGTGATCCATAAGTCGGTGAAGTGTGATCAAAGTAATTTTTGTCAGTCATATCTTGTGATTTTAAACGTGCTGTTTTAGATAATGTTGCATTAACAGTAAACGGTTTTAAACCAGCTTTTGTACGTTCAGCATTTGTTAATTCAACTACTTTTGATTCATAAGCTGATAATGATGCTGAATTTGATGTTGTATCTGATGGTGTTGATGTTGATGGTTTAGATGGTGTTGATGTTGACGGTGTTGTTGGTTTAGATGGTGTAGTTGGTACCGTCGGTTTTGTTGTTGGTGTTGCAGGTTTAGCCGGCGTTGTTGGTGCTGATGGTTGTGTAGTTCCTGAGTTAGCTGGCTTTGATGCTTGTCCTAATTGTTGCTTAATAGCATCTTGAAGTTTATTCATATCCATACCATTGCTATTTAATAATTTACTTAAATCGATTTTAATAGTACCATTTGAAGTTGTTGAGTTTGGTAGATTAAAATAATTATATAAAGAGTTTAAATTATTTAAGTTGATATGTTGTGTATATGATTTAGTTGTATCCTTAGTAATAGTTGCTGCATTTACGGCACCTACAGGAGCACCTACTAGTAGAGTAGCAGCCACAGTTGATAAAGTAACGATTTTTTTCATGTTCTTTCTCCTCCATTTGGTTGGTTATTGTCTCGCTGTACAAGTAATACTTTAGCATGAAAACGCATGACATAATTATGGGAAATAATGGGGAGCTAAATTTGAGGATTTTTTTGGTAGTACTGTTTTAATACAGAAACAAAAAAAAACGTTGTTACTACAACTATTTTACTAGAATAATATTAAATAAGTATCATATAATTTTGCTTAAAATTTCCATAAAAAAAACTTGAAGTTAAGAAAACGTCATATTTCCACGTTATAATACAGGAAGAAAAATCCAGTTTTGTTGTTATCCAGTTACGAATGTAATCATTCTGTAATGAACGTATTGAGGGTGAATAATTTGAAATTATTTATTGATGATACAAGGCAAGTTCCATACGGATTTATATTGGCTAAATCCGTTGAAGAAGCATTAACACAATGCAAACATCAACAATTCGAACTAATATCGCTAGATTATAATTTAGGCTTCAGAAAAGAAAATGGATTAGACTTTATTAAGAGGTTTATTAAAGAAGGTCATTATGTACCACACATAAATTTACATAGCGATGACTCATTTGGTGTTTTTAAAATGGAAAATGAAATTAAATCATTAATAATAGAAGAAAAGAAACAAAAGACTAAAATTACAAAGAAGAGTTATTAATGAAAGGACACTAATTATGATAGTGTCCTTTTCAATTTTCCTTCATATATATAGAAACAAAATTACAAAACCAACATTATTTAATTAACACATGCTTTTCTAATACAGTTTTATTCGCTTTATAATAGTTTGTAATAACAGGGAGTACTTCTTTAAAGTCTGGACATTTAATATTTGTATTTTGTAAATCGATTAACGTATTAGTACAATCATATTCAGATTTACAATTAAAATAAGATAAAACTTCTTTTTCAACTTTCAGTAATCGTCTAATGAATGGTATCGAAAGGAGGGGGCTAATAAATTTAATTGGAATAATTCCTACTGTAGTTTTGTTTAAATAATAGGAAAGAAAGTCTTTATAAACATCCTGTACAGGGTAAGGAGAGGGATCTGTAATTTGATAAGTTTTGTTAACTCCGATTTCTGCATGACTCAAATAGTAAACAGCATTAATTAAGTAATCGATGGGAATGAAATTGCAATAAGCATCGTTTTTACCAATTCGTGGTATAGGTAAATAGCGAAGTTTTGTGAAGAAATTTAAAATGAAATATGGTCCATCAAATTTACTTGTCTCACCAGTTTCTGAATGACCAACTACAATTCCAGGTCTTATAATGGTGATTGGAAGTTGGGTTTTTAGTTTCTCAACTTCTATTTCAGCATAATACTTCGTTTCTTCATAAAAGTTTTTAAATGTTTGTCCCATTTCTAACTCATGTTCATAAATTCTTCCTTCACGAGTTCCCGAGACATAGCTAGTACTAAAATAGGTGTAACGCTTCAAAGATTTCAATTTAAGCGCGACTTCATTTACGTTTATTGTTCCTTTCACATTTACTTCATATGCAATTTTTTTAGGAACAGCAAGGTCGTATATTGCAGCTAAATGAAATAAATCCGTTACATTATTAATAAGTACATTTAAGGTTTTTAAATTGAGTCCAAAATCTTTCTGTGTAATATCTCCACTTAGTAGTTCTAATTTTGAAAGTGTATAATCAGGATACTTTTGATCTAATGTAAGTAAAAATTCGCGGCATTGTTTTTCGGTATTAGGAAGGATGAGTAAATAAATCTTTTGAAAAGACAGTTCATTATCAAGAATTTTGTGAATTAAATGTTTTGAAATAAATCCGGGAAAACCAGTAATAAAATATGTTCTTTCCATTCTAACCCCCTACTATATGTAGATTGAATCTCTTTGTTTATTTTATTAAAGAAATATTCATTTAATGTAATATTCGATTGAATATAATAAAGGTATTTTCATCGTACTTTTTTCACTACTCATGAACCTTTTATGAGGGGGCAAGATTTGGGGATTAGTTTATTTAGTTACTTAAGGCTGCTTATGAACCTTTTATGAGTAAGTAAATTTCGATATTTAGGTTATTTGGTTCCTCATGAACCCTTTATGAGTAAGTAAATTTCGATATTTAGGTTATTTGGTTCCTCATGAAGCCCTTTATGAGTAAGTATAATTTATGATTTAGCTAATATAGTTCCTCATGAAGCCCTCTAATCAGTAAAAATAAACAAAAAAAAGCTTGCCCATAAGGACAAGCTTTTAATTTCAATTATTTAACTTCTTTCTTCAAGTCTTCAGCAACAAACTCTACGTTTGTACCTACAACTACTTGTACGTTTTTATCATCTAATTTAATAACTCCACGAGCACCTGCTTTTTTAAGAAGTGCTTCATTTACTTTAGAAGCATCTTTAACTTGTAAGCGTAAGCGAGTTGTACAGTTATCAATATTTGTTAAGTTTTCTTTTCCACCTAAAGCTTGTAGGTATAATGAATCACCAATTTCAGTTGTTACTTCATCAGTTTCAACTTCGTCGTCTTCACGACCTGGTGTTTTAATGTTAAATTTCTTAATTGCAAAGTAGAACACTACAAAGTAAATTACACCAAAGATTAAACCGATTAGGAGTAACAGAATAGGCTTAGTTGCAATATTGTAGTTCAGAATGTAGTCCATAAAACCAGCTGAGAATGTAAAGCCATCTTTAATTCCTAAAGCATTTACGATACCCATTGATAAACCAGTTAAGATTGCATGGAACGTATAAAGTACTGGAGCAATGAACATGAATGCAAATTCGATTGGTTCAGTAATACCTGTTAAGAAAGATGTTAAAGCAAGACCAATAAACATACCTGCAACAGTTTTACGTTTTTCTGGTTTAGCAGCAGCGATCATTGCGAATGCAGCAGCAGGAAGACCAAACATCATAATTGGGAAGAAACCAGTCATGAATGCACCAGCAGATTTGTCACCAGCGAAGAATCTGTTTAAGTCACCGTGAACTAATTTACCAGCAGCATCAGTAAAGTCACCTAAGTTGAACCAGAAAATTGTATTTAATACGTGATGTAATCCTAATGGGATTAAAATACGGTTTAAGAAACCGAATACTGCAGCTCCGATTGGACCGATATCAATAATCCAGTTACCAACTGAGTTAATTGCATCTTGAATTGTTGGCCATACATAACCAAATATTCCTGCTAATACAAGCATAGTAGCAGACGTTATAATTGGAACGAATCGTCGTCCACTAAAGAAACCTAACCATTCAGGTAATTTAATACCACTGAATCGGTTGTAAAGAAGACCAGCTACAACCCCTGTAATAATACCACCAAGGGCAGCCATATTAATATCTTTATTTATAGTAGTTGTTCCCGCTGTTAGTACGAAGTAACCGATTGCACCAGCGAGACCAGCGGCTCCATTTCCATCCTTTGAAATACCGATTGCAACACCGATCGCAAAGATTAATGGAAGATTAGAGAAAATTGCATTACCAGCAGCCGCCATAAACGGAATGTCTAGTAGATCAGGTTGTCCAAAGCGCAGTAAAAGTCCTGCAGCTGGAAGGACAGCGATTGGAAGCATTAATGCTTTACCAATACGTTGTAAGAAACTAAGCATATTATTTTCCCTCCGAAAATTATTATAATGATTACGCTTTCAATATTAACTTAAAAAGCACTACTTGTCTATACAACTAGTTAAGATAAAAATTGCTATTTTCTTCCAAAAAAATTAAAAATAAAAAGGGAAGAATTAATTCTTCCCCTATATTAAGCCATTTTATATAGTTTGTTGTTCTTTAATCATTGACCCTTTAAATGACTTTGCGCTTGAGCAATTAAACGTTTAGTGATTTCGCCACCAACTGATCCGTTTGAACGTGCAGTTGTATCTGATCCTAAAGTTACACCAAATTCGTTAGCGATTTCATATTTAAATTGATCTAGTGCTTGTTCTACACCTGGAACTAATAATTTATTTGTTCTTGTCATGTTGATCTCCCTTTCTGTAAGTAATAGCTTACAATTCTATTTTTTACATTTAGGGTTTTCTCATGCTTGGTAAATACAGTCATATTAGGGTTATGTTAACTTTTTAACCAATGCTGATCCTTCAACGACAAGTACATCTTCTTGATTATATACATTCGTTTGAAGCGTTAATAATTTTTTATCATCTCTTTTACGCACAACACTGACAATCACTTTAATTGTGTCATTTATTTTTACAGGTGCTTTGAAAAATACTTCTTGAGATAAGTAGATGGTGTTTTTGCCGGGTAGTTTTGTACCTAGTACTGAGGAAATAAAGCTGCAAATCAACATGCCATGTGCAATTCTTTCTTTAAAGATGCTTTCTTTTGCAAAATCATCTAATAAGTGAATTGGATTTACATCTGTTGAAATTGCAGCAAATTGTTCAATTAACTCTGCAGTAATTTTAACTTCAAGAGTAGCTTCGTCACCAACTGAAATGGAGTCAAAATGAACTTCCTGTACATTTCTTGCACTTTCGAAAACATTCATTTTGTTTCATCCTCTCCTTGATGAAATGTCTAGCTAATCAAGAAAATTGTTTAATAAATATCGATTATAGTTTTGTGAATGAGAATTCTTGTAAGTTTTTAAACCAATCTTCTTGAGTTTTTTGGAACTGTTGATACATGTTCGTCCAAGCAGTGTAAGGTGTGTTATTTAATGGTTGTTTAAAAAATTGTTGGAAAAATTGTTGTTGTTGATTTGAAAATGTACTCATAGCTTGAAAAAACGATTGGTATGGGTTTTGATTCATATTTGTCCATAAAGATTGAAATGGAGCAAACTGATCAAATAATTTTTTCCAAGTTTTTTCATAAGTCTCTTGATTAATTGTAGGCTTAATTTCATTTAATAACTTAATCATTTCCTGAAACTGCTCGTAAGACTCTTGTTGTTGAACTTGCACTTGCTCGTTTAAAGTTTTCCATTGTTTTGCTTGTTCTTGAAATAAAGACTCTGTCCATTGTTGAATTTGTAATTGATTGTCTAATAAATATTGAAGCATTTTTTGAAAATTCTCAGCTGCAAGTTCAGTTTGTAATTCGATTGTTTTTTCAGTCATTAGTGTTTCCTCCAAAAAAATTTATTATTGAATGCATTGCTGCAATTTCAATCGTCTTTAAAACTTTGATCAGAGTTGCTAAATGGAAAGAATGAATTTGTGTAAATCGAAAAAAATGTTTGGAGCATCTGATTATATTGAGTAAATGAATTATGACAAGTTTTTAGATATTCCTCACCGGCATCTGTAATGGAGTAAATTCGCTTTGCCGGACCTTCAATTCCATATTCCCAACTAGATTTAATATAACTTTCTTTTTCAAGTTGTCTTAAAATCCGATAAACATTACTTGAATCAAGCGTAGTAAAACCTAAATCAAATAATACTTGCATTAATTTATAGCCATGCATATTCCATTGCTTAAGGCTAAGAAGTAGAAAGGGAACCAAGAAGTTTTTAGGCAATGTAATCGATTCAGAGGTTTCGGGTTTATTTTTTTTACTTGTTTCCTTTTCATTTGTTGTCATAAAGTTATGTTCCCCCCTATATCGTAGTAATGGAATCATCATCCCTTAGGTGTAATTTACACTTAGTTAAATTTATTGTCAATGTATTTTAAATATAATGAATATTAAAAAACAAATTTCGACAACAGATGTAGAAATATCACGAAAACATTGGATTGTTTTGTCGTTAGCTTGTTTTCTATACTTAAAAGTAGTGAGGGGGATTAACATGTCAGAGCAAAATTATTCAGATCCATTGAAAATGTGGAAGCAAATGTATGATGTAAATGAAAAATACTTTGGAAAAATGATGAACGAATATGTTCAGAAAGAAGAATTTTCCGAGTGGATGGGTTCTGTAATAGATTTTAATCTATTCTGTAAAAAGATGTTGAATGATCAATCCAAAACATTCTTAGAGGCTTCAAATATTGCTTCTAAAGAAGATATTGCAAATGTAGCTAGCTTAGTGATCAATTTAGAATCGAAAGTAGATACATTAGAAGATCAATTATATTTAGATTCCCAACCTGAGTTAGATGTAGCAGCATTGAAAAAAGAGTTAGACATTGTGACAGTTAAACGAGATCTTACAAAATTGAAAGCTGAAACCAAATCAATTCATCAACAAGTTAGTGAATTAAAGTCGTCAATGGAAAACATTGAGCAATTAAAGTCTTCAATGGCTAACATTGAACAACTTTTACAACAATTAACGACTAAACAGCCAACAAAACAATAATTAGTTAAAAAAGGAGAAATGATAATGGATTTAGTAAATCGTGTAGCGATCGTAACAGGTGGAGCAAAAGGGATAGGAAAAGGGATAGCATTTGCTTTAGCAGAAAAAGGCGCAAAAGTTGTAATCAATTATAATAATAGTGAAGCACACGCAAAAGCAGTGGTAGATGAACTTTTTGAAAATGGTTATGAAGCGTTAGCAGTGCAAGCTAATGTTGCTGAATTAGATCAAGCGAAAGCATTAATTGATCGCACGGTTGAGCATTTTGGCCGATTAGACATTATTGTAAATAATGCTGGTATTACTAGAGACCGTAGTTTCAAAAAACTAAGTGCAGAAGATTGGCATGAGGTTATTGATGTAAATTTAAGCAGTGTTTATAACACATGTAATTCTGCTTTACCATACTTACTTGAATCTGATAACGCTCGTATCGTTAATATTTCATCAGTTATTGGTCAGGCAGGCGGATTCGGCCAAACAAACTATTCTGCTGCAAAAGCTGGAATGATCGGATTTACTAAATCTTTAGCTCTTGAATTAGCAAAAACAAACGTTACAGTAAATTCTGTATGTCCTGGATTTATTGAAACTGACATGGTAAACGAAATTCCTGAAAATGTAAAAGAGCAAATTAAATCAAGAATACCAAAAAGAAGATTTGGTACTGTAGAAGAGATTGCTAAAGCTGTAATTTACTTATGTGAAGGTGGAGAGTACATTACTGGCCAACAGATTAATGTAAATGGCGGACTTTACGTTTAAGTCTTACTTATAGATGACCTTTTTTCAGATCAAAAGGGGGGAAAAGTGTGTTTAATTCACAAATGTTAGAAGAAGCTACGGAATCGCTTCCGAGCGGATTAAAAGAATCATACAAAAGATTGAAGAAAACCGCAGATATTCTTATAAAAGAGGGAGAACCTTTAGTAGGTCAATCTCCTAAAGAAGTGATTTGGACTAAAAATAAAAGTAAACTATATCATTATATTCCAACAACTAAAAAGGTAAAAAAGACTCCAATCCTTCTTGTTTATGCTCTAATTAATAAACCTTATATTCTTGATCTAACAAAGGGGAACTCTTTTGTTGAGTATCTTGTTAATGAAGGGTTTGATGTTTATTTATTAGATTGGGGAACTTTTGGTCATGAAGATCGTCATTTGAAATTTGACGATATTATTCACGACTATATTGCAAAAGCAGTAAATAAGGTTCTTCGTTTCTCAGGTGCAGAAGAATTATCAATATTAGGCTATTGTATGGGTGGTACTTTAACTAGTATTTACGCATCACTTTATGAAAATGCGCCAATTAAAAACTTAATTTTTGTAACTAGTCCATTCGATTTTTCAGATACAGGATTATATGGTGCATTTTTAAATGAAAAATACTTTGCACTTGATAAAGCTGTTGATACATTAGGGAATATTCCTCCTGAAATGATCGATTTTGGTAACAAAATGTTAAAACCAGTTACTAATTTTGTTGGACCTTATGTAACATTACTGGATCGCTCTGATAATACAAAATTTATTAAATCGTGGCAGTTAATGCAAAAATGGGTAACAGATGGTATTCCATTCCCAGGTGAAGCATATCGCCAATGGATTAGAGAATTTTACCAACAAAATAAATTATTAAGCGGTGACTTAGAAATTAGAGGTAGAAAAGTAGATGTTTCTAACATTAAAGCTAATGTTTTAAATATTTCTGCTACGAAAGACCATATTGCGATGCCTTGCCAAGTTGAAGCATTAAATGAGCATATTTCAAGTGTAGATAAGCAGTATGTTTCGATTCCATCGGGCCATGTATCAATCATGTTTGGACCAGTTTCATTAAAAACAACATATCCGACAATTGGTAAATGGTTAGCTGAAAGATCATAATTTCAGTAAATTTCTAGAAAACCTTTAAATAAATATCATTATATTGTACTTAAAAAATCTCACTTTTAAAAAAGTGGGATTTTTTTTATTTAACTGACAAAAACTACCTTAAATATGATCTGTTGAAAGGAGTTTAGAAAGTGAAAAGTATTAGCGGAGTTTTGTATTGGCCAACGACTTACACTAATTCGCAACCCGAACTGGAAAATATAACGCCATTAGACGAAGATCTAGATTGTGATTTTGTCATCATTGGGGGTGGTGAATCAGGAAGTTTATGTGCATATTTCTTAAGTCAAACGGGTGCCAAGGTCGTTTTACTAGATAAACGAAAACAAGTTGTACAAGGTAGTACTAGTGCAAATACGGGACTCTTGCAGTATTCAAATGACAAAACTTTAAATTCATTTATAAATTCATATGGAAAAGAAAAAGCTGTCCGTCATTATCAATTATGTGTAGAGGCAATTAAAGGTCTTGAAGAAATGTCAAAAAAAATCGATATTAATCCTGATTTTATAAAAAGAAAAAGTTTATATTATGCTAGTGATTTAGATGGAAAAGAAATGATTGATTTGGAATATAAAGTTTTAAAAGAAAATGGTTTTATTGTTGAACGATTTACAAAATCGCAAATTAAAGAAAAGTTTAATTTTACGAAAGAAGCTGCACTTTACACAGGTGATGACGCCGAAGTAAATCCATATAAATGCGCTCACGGCTTGCTTTTATATGCTCTGAAACGAGGTTTGAAGGTATATTCAGATACAGAAGTAACTCGGATGATCGGTACAGAGCAAGGGGTACAATTATTTACTAAAAATAAACATACCATTCGTGCCAAAAAAGTTATTTTTGCTGGGGGCTATGAATCCCAAGAAGTAAAAAGTGAGAAAAATGCTATTTTAACATCAACATTTGCGATTGCAACTCAGCCTTTAATTGAGAAAAACAATGCATGGTATGAGAATTGCTTAATTTGGGAGACAGCTAGGCCATATTTATATCTTCGAACAACGGTTGATGGGAGAATAATTGTCGGTGGACTTGACGAACCTACAATCATACCAGAAAAACGTGAATCCATGTTATTTCATAAAAAAGAACAGCTTATAAAAAATTTAATAGAGTTATTTCCTAACTATAAAGATGCTTATGCAGAATATTATTGGACTGGCACATTTGGCGGAACACATAATGGCTTACCGATGATTAGGCAATATAATGAATATCCAAATTGCCTTTTTTTAATGGCCTATGGTGGCAATGGAACGGTTTATAGTTATATTTTAGCTAAAATATTAAAAGATCTAGTTACGGTCGGGTCTCATCCAGATGCATATCTTTATATGGAAAATTAAAAATTAATTAGAGCAAAGATTAATTGCCAGTTTTATGAATAAAAAGAGTAAAATAGTAAGAAAATTTTAATAGGTAATAAAATTTTAGGAGTGTATCACATGAATTATCTTGAAATGTTTAGTGAGTTGTTTTTCGGATATATAGCTCTTTTTATTGTCGTTAAAATTAATGGAAAAACACAAATCACGCAAATAACGCCATTTGATTTGATTTCATCTCTTGTGCTAGGAAATATACTAGGGGATGGAATATATGATAAAGAAGCGAATCTACCAAAAATTCTTTTTAGTATTTTTGTTTGGGGTGCATTAATATTTTTTACTGAGGTCTGGACACAAAAGTCAATGTGGGCAAGGAAGTTCTTAGAAGGTGATGCTTCGGTCGTTATTAAGCATGGGGCAATCCAGTGGAAAGAATTGAAAAGAAACCGTTTGGATACTGATCAATTGATGCAATTACTAAGAGCTAAGGATACTTTTGCAGTCAGTGAAGTAGCGTATGCTATTTTAGAAAATGACGGTACAATTAGTGTCTTGAAGAAATCAAATTTCGATACGCCTACGAAACAGGATTTAAAAATTCAAATGGAAAAAGAATTTTTACCAGTCGTAGTAATTAGTGATGGAAAAATAATTGAAAGAGCACTTAACTCGCTTAAAAAAGATGAAAAGTGGGTACATAAAAAACTTTCTGAGTCAAATTTATCACTTAAACAAGTATGCTTCGCAGAATGGGATTCGAAGCAATTACATTTACATACGTATTAATTAAAAATTTGAGGATGAGATAAATGAAATATTATATTTATTACTGTTTTGGAGGTACACATTCTTCACCCTTAGCAGCAGCATATCATTTAAAACAATTACCACTTGATCGCCAGCCGACAACTGAAGAAGTAAAAAATACCTACTTATTTAATAAACTAAAACCAAAAGATGGTGGAAAACTATTTTTTCACGGTGAAGACGAAAATGGAGACCAAGTATATACAGTAGCAAAAAGATATACAAAAAATGTGCCTACTGCCATAGAAGGTTTAGGAAAGGTTTTATTAAATGAAGATGATAAAATCATCTTATCAAGTACATCGCCAACTGTACCAATAGCTATGACTTTAGGTGGATTTACATCAAGATTTCTACATATCGATTTTATTGGCGTTCCGTTACTTGTATTAGGTGCAAAGCAAACATATCTGAATTTGATAAAATTAGTTGAAAATACTCAAAGATATCATCACATAGCTGCTGAGAAAGTCACAGACTTATCTAATAAAAACTTCAATAAAGATTAAAAAATGGACGTTATAGAACGTCCATTTTTTAATACGGCATTTTTAAGACATCCATAGCCTTTTTAGCATCGTTTTCGATTAACTTATTAATATTAAATACTGAATATTGACCTTGTTTTGATAAATAGCTAAAAATTTGAACATGTAAATTATTCACCGATACTAGTTGCTTTATAAATAAATTACTTAAGTCAGGAGTAGCGGTTTCTGTAAGTGCATGTGCATACATTTTTGTTAATACTTTTGTTGCTGATAATAAATCTTCAGCACTCATTTCGCTGGCCAATTTATCGCTTGCTGCATCCCGTTCCCCAATCGTAATATTGCTCATAAATTTAAGTAATTCACGTAAGTTATTTTCAAATAATGTAATAGAAGTTTTATATAATTCTTTTAATCCTGAATCTGTTATATTTTTTATATTTGTTTTAAGCTTATATAAATAGTAAGTAGTTGTAGCAATAATTTCATGTAATTCTAAAGTTTCATGCCAAGCTAATGTTCTCATTCAATATCCCTCCTCTATTGTACAAGTCTATTCAATAGGAAAGGGTTATATGACGGATAAAAAATTAGAGGTTAAGTAGGAAGGAGGAAAAGGGAGGAGCTTAGAAATTATGGAGTGATTGATCAAGAATACAAATATTCCAATCCAAAAAATTCTGCCATTCTTTTCCCGCACAATGTATGTATATTGAAAATGTGATTAATCAGTTAAGTATATGTGTAAAGAGTGTTTTAGAAATGATTGATTTAATTAATGAGGAAGATTTAAATTTTCGACCGGTTGATGATAAGAAATCGATCGGGGAGTTAGTGCAGCATCTATGTGAACTTATTGGTGCTGATATGGAAATTATGAGCGGTGCAAGTCAAGAAATGATGGTTAATTACTATACCGTGGTTGAATGTAAATCTTTCGTTGAAATGAAGAGTTTATTACAAAAAAACTTTCAGGAATTAAAGGAATGCTATTTTAATATGAAAGAAAATGATTTAGTTGTAAAAACTACTTCATATTGGGGTCTTCAATATTCTAAATTCGAATGGTTATTAGAGATTTTAGTCCACTTCACACACCACAGAGCGCAATTATATATGCTACTAGTTCAAAAAAAGGGCAATATAAATATCGCACTATTTTAAAAAAAAATAGGGGATAGAAGAAATGATAACTCTTTTCTATCCCCTAAAACTTGCACATAATCAGTCTTTGGTTTCGTGCTGTGGATGCATAAATTGTTTTGCTGGTTGTTCTCGCTTTTTTGATTCTAATAGGTCGGCGTTTTCTGCACTTGCCCAACCAATATCATTTGTTGGATGAACCCATTCGTCGCCCGCCATAACTGATGGATCAACATCGTCAGACCAATTATTTAATGGAGAGTTAGGGGAGCTATACTTACTGTCTCCAATAACTACACCTTTTGAATTTACAAAAGGTTCTTCCATTTTAATGTCTGTTCCTTTAAAAGATGGAAAATTTGAAATATGGGGTAAAGTATCATGCAATACCGGTGAATCGATTTTAGATTTGTCATTTTTTCTCTTCATTATATATCACCTCTACTTACAAATTATTATTTGCTAAATAGTAAAATCAATACAAAAAGGACAATATCCAAAATGAATATTGTCCTCTTGTACTTATACTTCAATTGTAAAAAATGAAGGCGATAATGTTTTTGGTGAGAAATAAACTAGCATTGCATAATTACCGGTTCTATATTCTCCAGTTAGTAAGAAATGTTCGATATCAAATGAAAGTGATTCAATCATTGTGTGTTTATAGATCTCTTTTTCATTTAAATTAAGTGAAATAAAATCGGAACCTAAAAATTCAGGATTTTCGATAATTCGTTTATAAACTTCCTTCGTAAAATCATGGTTTGTTACTTCGTCCCACCATGGTTTACGCGGTTTATATTTATGATTTAAGTAATAATCAATCTTCATAATATCTTTAACAATCGTATCGTTTTTAATTTGATATTGAGTTAAAAACTCATTTAGACGCTTAAATAAATCTTCAAGCTGGTGGCCTATTCTTGACCACCCTCTTTCTTCCCAATATGAACCAAATAATTGGAAGAAATCAAATGGACTTTCAAATTCATTTTTAATTAAATATTCAATCGTACTATTTGTACGGTGATCATTCCAATATTTTTCGAGTACGTCTTCAACTTGCTTAATTTTTACTATATCATCGAAAGATAGTACATTATTACTTAATATTTCATACGGAGCATAATCCATATATACGTAATCATGTTCATGTGCTCTTAATCGTACTCCAGTGCCTCTTAGCATTTTTAAGAACCCAAGTTGCAACTCTTCCGGCCTTAAAGCAAAAACGTCATTGAATGTTTGACGGAATGAATTGTAATCCTCTTCTGGTAAACCAGCTATTAAATCTAAATGTTGATCTATTTTTTCTCCATCCCGTACAAGTGTGACAGTTCTGCATAGCTTTTCAAAGTTTTGTCTTCTCATAACTAGTTCGTTTGTAGCATCATTTGTAGATTGAACACCAATTTCAAATCGGAATAAGCCTTTAGGTGCATTTTGATTTAAAAATTCGATAACTTCTGGTCGCATAATATCACCAGTAATTTCAAACTGGAATACTGTTCCTTCGACATGTTCATCAATTAAAAATTGGAACATATCCATTGCATAACTACGACTTATGTTAAAAGTTCTGTCTACGAATTTAAAAACCTTCGCTCCGTTTGCCATAAGGTAACGAATATCATCTTTAATAACCTCTCGATTAAAATATCGAACCCCAACTTCAATAGAAGATAAACAAAACTGGCAATTAAATGGACAACCTCTGCTTGTTTCGATATATTGAATTCTTTTACTTAGAAATGGTAAATCTTCTTTAAAGCGATAAGGGGAAGGAATAGTTGTTAAATCTAATTTTTCGGTTTGTGGTTTAATGATATTTTTTCCTTCATCTCGATAACCAATGCCATTTATGGAAGTGAAATCATTCCCATTTTCAATAGCTTTAATTAATTTCTTAACGGTAATTTCTCCTTCACCGATCGTAATAATGTCAATTTCCTTTACGCGATCTAACCAATAATTCACATCATAGCTTACTTCTGGTCCGCCAACAAAAATAATAACTGAAGGATCAATTTTTTTATACATACGGATTACTTCAATTGTTTGTTCGATATTCCAAATATAGCAGCTAAAGCCAAGAATTTTTGGCTTGCGTTTATATAAGTCAGTGATGATATTAAGGCTTGGGTCTTTAATTGTATATTCTGCAAGCTCAATATCATATTCAGGCTGAGCATACGCTTTAATGTATCGAATACCCAAATTAGTATGGATATATTTTGCATTTAATGTTGCTAAAACAATGTTCATTGATATACCTCGTTCTAAATTATTATCGATTTATTTTATCATAAAATATTGAGATTACTAAATTTTCAAAAGCGAAATAGAAAATGAATGAAAAAAAGAAGCGATCCATCTATCTAATTATTAGGCGAAATCAATTTAGGGTGGATTATTTTGGAGAAGATTCGGACTAAAATCCGCTAATAAAGTAAGCAGAATCTTGCTCTATTTTATAGTAGATTTTCCTCACACTTTTTATAAAAAGACATATGATTTACTAAATACAAAAAAGTTTCCCTAGGGAAAGAAAGGAACAACAAAATGAGTAGGAAAGTATTATTTTTTACGTATTTGTGTAATAAAATAGGAGTGCTGTCAAATCAAGATGTAAAAAAAGTATTAAATCATTAGTTACTATCAAAAATGGAAAAAAGTTGTAGAAAATTGGTGATTGTTCATTTACTTAGAACTATTGACAATGAAGACCGACACATGACATAATTTTATTAAATAGTATGAATAGTTTGAATTTTTACGGTGTCCAAATAGATAGTCTAAATAAGTGGAGGTGTAAATATGAGTTTATTTTTAGAACAATGGAAAAAGCTTGCGAATATTAAATGTGATTTGGCTAAAAGAGATTGGTTTTATGGTACTAGTGGAAACTTGTCAATGAAAATTTCAGACGATCCATTATTGTTTCTTGTAACTGCGGATGAGAAGGATAAGAGAGCGCGCTGTGATGAAGAATTTATTGTAGTTAATAACCTGGGTGAACCAGTATTTGATACGGTATTAAAGCCATCACTTGAAACATTGGTTCATGCAAATATCTACGAAAAAACATCTGCTACTTGTGTGCTCCATGTACATACTGTAGATAATAATGTAATTTCTGAATTATTTGGTGATGAGGGGCAGGTAGAACTTGAAAATAATGAAATGATTCATATATTAACGAGTTCTTATTTTGAAAATAAAATAATAGTTCCAATCATTGAGAATGCACAAGACATGGAAACTTTTAATCGTGCATACACTCCATTTTTAACAAAGGATTTTGGGGCTGTTCTTGTTAGGAATCACGGGATCACTGTTTGGGGAAGAAGCCCACTAGAAACGAAGAAGTGGCTAGAAGGAATAGAATTTCTAATAAGTTATAAAGTAAAACTAATGATGATTCAAGGTCATAAAATAAAAGCAGGCAACTAAATAGAAGTGAAAAAGCTGAAATAGTAGTGGTAAATAAATTCCATTACATTTCAGCTTTTTTATTTTATAATAAAATTATACTATTATTGAATTAGGATCTTTTCTAGTAGCTTATGCTAAATATAAATTTTTTTTAGAGTATACAGTATTTATAGGAATTGAACAATACTATTTGTTCATAGCTACAAATTACTAAACTTTAGATAAAGTTGCCTATAGAATATCACTTAAATCAAAATTAATCATTTTAAGCAGGATTTAATAAAAAGTCGTCTAATTTATAAAGTAAGAACGATAAAAGCGCTATTTCATAAAAAAAATAAACCTACTAGGTAATTTTGCTTAGTAGGTTTCATATTGTATCTATTTTAAATAATTTAGATAGAATGAATAATAGAATTAATTCGAGTTTGAATGAAAAGGTTTGTTAAAAAACATCCTGTAGAAGGGAATCTGTCTAATGAATGAATATCAACTCAGCCGTTTATTATTATCTATTTCATTAAAAAGGGAAGAAATGGTATTTTTTGCGGAAACTAAAGGGTTAAACGAACATTTAACCTTAAAGGCCAGTCAAGAATTGGACGAGTTAATTATTTCATACCAAAAAAAATTGCTAACTGAATTAAATAAGTCATTTTCATTGAAATAATCTTAAGATTGATTTATAAGTGTAAAATAATAATATAGAATGAACAATGTAAAAGAAATTGAAGGAGTATTATTATGGAAGAGACAAATAGAAAAGATATAGAGCTTTCTTTAAAGCTATTTATTGTATTATCGCGAGCTCATAGAAAAATAAATGATTCTGCAAATAAATCGATTGCTAGTTTTAATTTAAATCCAACTGAATTTGCAGTTCTTGAGCTGTTGTATCATAAAGGAAACCAACCACTTCAACATATTGGAGAAAAAATATTAATTGCAAGTGGAAGTATTACTTATGTAGTAGATAAACTTGAGAAAAAAGGTCTAGTTTATCGAAATCCTTGTAGTGCAGATCGTCGAGTAATCTATGCTGAAATAACTGAAAGTGGAAATAAACTGATGGAAGAAATTTTTCCGGTGCACGAAGAATTTTTACATGAGCAAATGAGTGATCTATCTAATGAAGAAAAAAATTTCCTAATTCACTTATTGAAGAAAATTGGGTACCATGGGTCTAATTAAAAAAGCTCTCATTTGATGGAGCTTTTTTTATTTTTAAACAATTATCTATTTAAAAATATATTGAATTAACACTTATTTAAGCTGTTAAAAACTATTTCTCTGGAATTAAATTTTATGTTTCTAAGTAAATAATTTTTAAATTTTCAGAAATTTATTTAAATTTAGGTTTTTTTACAAGAAGATTTTTTATATAATAGCAATATCACAAAAAATGGAGGGATTAACATGGGTTTTCAAGATTACCAGTATTCTAGACCAAATATTAAGAACTTTGGGGAACAATTTAAACGTTCATTACAAAATTTTTATGATGCTTCAACGGTCTATGAACAAGAATTAGCAATGAATGAAATCAATGATTTAAGAAATGAATTTTCAACAATGGAAAATTTATGTGCAGTTCGCCATTCAGTTGATACAAACGATCAGTTTTATGAGGATGAGCAAGCGTTTTTTGATGAGAACACTCCAATTGTTCAATCATATGGGCAACAATATTATAAAGCATTAATCGGTTCACCATTTAGAGAGCAACTTGAAGAAAAATATGGCCGTCAATTATTTGCTTTAGCTGAATGTGAAGTGAAAATTTTAAGTGAAGAAGTAATTCCAGATTTACAAGAAGAAAATAAACTAACGACTGAATATGCTAAGTTAGTAGCGGCTGCTAAACTTCCGTTTTATGGTGAAGTGAAAACGTTAGCACAAATTTCAGCACATTTCGAGGATAAAGATCGAGAGGTTAGAAAGACAGCTTACGATACATACTTTGGATACTTCTCGGAGAATCAAGATAAATTTGATGAGATTTACGATAAATTAGTAAAAATTCGAACTCGTATAGCAAACAAACTGGGTTTCTCAAACTTTATTGAACTAGGATATGCTCGTATGATGAGGACGGATTACGATGCAAATGATGTTAAGAAGTTTAGAGAACAAGTTCTTGAAACAATTGTTCCAATCGCTACCGAATTAAGAGAACGACAAGCTAATCGAATCGGTGTAGAACAACTTTATTACTATGACGATAAATTCGAATTTGTAACTGGTAATGCGACGCCTAAAGGTAATCCTGAGTGGATTATTGAGAATGGTAAAAAAATGTATGATGAATTATCGAAAGAAACGAGTGAGTTTTTCAATTTTATGTTAAAGGAAAATTTACTAGATCTAGTTGCTAAGGAAGGAAAACAAGGTGGGGGATACTGTACTTATATTCCAAACTATAAAGCTCCTTTTATTTTCTCGAACTTCAACGGAACATCTGGTGACATTGACGTACTAACACATGAAGCTGGGCATGCATTCCAGGTTTATGAAAGTCGTAAATTTGAAACACCTGAGTATAACTGGCCAACTTTTGAGGCGTGTGAGATTCATTCAATGAGTATGGAATTTTTCACATGGCCTTGGCAAGAAGAATTCTTTAAAGAGGATACACAAAAATATTATTTTACACATTTAAGTAGTGCAATTACTTTTATTAGTTATGGTGTGGCAGTAGATGAATTCCAACATGAAATCTACGCAAATCCTGATTTAACACCTGAGGAACGCCACGGACTTTGGAAGAGCCTAGAAGAAAAATATTTACCTCATCGAGCAAATGACGGAAATAGTTATTTAGAAAAAGGTGGTTTATGGCAAAGACAAGGGCATATTTACCAATCACCATTCTATTATATTGATTATACATTAGCTCAAATTTGTGCATTACAATTCTGGAATAAAATGCATGAAGATCGAAATTCTGCGTGGTCTGATTATGTTGGACTTTGCCAATTAGGAGGAAGTAAATCATTTTTAGGCTTAGTTAAAGAGGCTAAACTTGAATCACCATTTAATGATGGCTGTATTGAGGAAACACTAGAACCTGTTAGAAAATGGCTAGCAGGAGTTAACGATCAAAACTTATAAGGAATTACTCCGACTTTTTAAAAGTCGGAGTTTTTTTATCTAGAAATAAATGCGTTAGAAAGTTTCTAGTAGAACCAATTAAAAAACACAAAAAGAGAAAGGATTATTACCTTTCTCTTTTCAGAGGTTGAAATATATAGTAGTCAATATTGAAAAATACAAACATTATATGATTTTCTATGAATTTATAGATTATTTATTATTGTTTTATCTGACATCTTATTGGTAACCAAGTGTTTTTGGTTTGTTTATAAATGTTTTAACTAACTTGCAAAAATTAAAATTTCTTCTTTTTTAACGATCATTATTTGTAAAGATGTGTAAGTCGTCATCATAAGTTACACTTGATTAGTAAAGGGTAATCCATTCGTTCAATTGACTATTTTTTTATTTTTAAGATTATTATTTTTTATATGGAACATGATTGGAACGGAAGGGTGCTCGACTCCTATGGGATTAGCGGGAAGGCTGAGACCCCGCAGGCGTAGCCGAGGAGGCTCAGGTCTCGCCCCATGGAAAGCGAGCACACTGTAGTGGAAATCAAGATTCAACTTACTTATCAATGATAATTCCAACAATTAATTGACAATTTTTTTTTTCAACAGCATGAAAAGAGAAAGGATTGCCCCCTTTCTCTTTTACTATTTATCAAATTTAATTATTAACAACTTTGGCAGTATCTTCAGACTTAGCATGCTTCTTTGTTTTCTTAGAAAAGAACAGTTCATATACAACCGGAATAAATACTAGCGTTAATAATGTTGATGAAGTTAAACCACCAATTACTGTAATAGCTAATCCTTTCGAAATAAGTGTACCACTAGACTTTGTTAATGCTAAAGGTAGTAAAGCAGCTATTGTTGCAAATGCGGTCATTAATATAGGTCTTAGACGTGTTTTACCTCCCTCGATGATTGCTTGGCGAAGAGGTAATCGTTTTTGTTCTAAATTTTGTCCGATTCGATCGACTAGTACGATTGCATTAGTTGTTACGATTCCAATTAACATTAGTAAACCAATCATTACACTAATTGAGAGTGGTTCGCCAGCTAGGAATAGTGCAACAAATGAACCGATTGGTACAAATACTAATGCAGATAAAATAATAAATGGAATTCGAGCTTTGCCAAAAGTAATTAACATGGTTAAATAAACTAATCCGATTGCAACTCCCATTGCAACACCTAGATCTTTAAATGTTTGAGTAGTATCATCACTACCGCCACCACCTTTTAAAGTTACATCAGTTGGCAAGTCTACATCTTTTTTTACATCATTGATTACTTCATTTGTTACTTTTGCAATGTCTTTTCCTTTTATTTGAGCAGAAACCTTAGCAAATACTTTAGCATCTAATTTTTGAATTGCTGAATATGTTTCAACTGCTTTAACTTGGGCTACATCTGATAATTTGATTGGTACTAATTTACCAAACAATTTAATATTTTTAATATCCTCTACAGATTGGAGTTCTTTATTGTAAGTTAATTGTACATTTTGATCTTTACCATCAATTTTTAATGTTCCCATATTGACTGGATTTGTTTGGTCAGCAACTAAACCTAAGATCATTCCAGCGGAAAGTCCATTTTCAGAAACTTTTTTCTCATCAACTGAAACAATAACTTGTTTTTGTTTTTCTGCGAAATTATTCGTAACATATTTTAGGTGGTCATTCTTTTTCATATAGTCTTCAACTTTTTTTGCACTTTCTTGTAGTGCAACTAAGTTATTAGAATATAAATTGATGTCCACGTTATTATTTGATGGTGGACCACCAGATGAGTTTTCTTGTAATCCTACTTTAGCACCTTGAACTTCAGATGTTGCTACTTTCTCCATTTTACTTTTTGTATCTTTAATGAATTGATCAACATCTGCACTTTGTTTTAAATTAATAAAATAGCTAGCTTTATTCTCAGTTTTTAGTCCAGTCATAAAGTCACGGCTACCAACACCAGTAGAAACTTCTTTAACTTGCTTCATATTTAAGAACATCTTTTCCATTTTTAATGAAACTTCATTTGTTTTTTCTAATGATGTTGATGATGGCAGTTCTAATGAAGCAATGATTGATCGTGAAGATTCATTTGGAATAAATGTGAACCCAAGTCTACCTACTAAAGAGAAAGAACCTGCAAGTAATACAATAGCTAGTACAATAACAATCCATTTGCGATTTAATGATTTTTCGATCACATTACCGTACCAAACTTGAATTTTATCTTCTTTTTCTTCAGGTGGCACTTTCTTAAAAGCATAGCGACCTAAAATTGGTACGATTGTAATCGAAACTAACAATGAAGCTAGTAAGGAAAAAACAATTGTTAAAGCAAATGGTAGGAATATTTTACTAGTAAATCCACCGACAACACCTAAAGGTAAGAAAACTACAATTGTAGTAATAGTAGAAGATGTGACTGCTTTTAATATTTCTTTTGTAGAAGATAAAATTAAATAATTTGAAATGCCTTCTTTAGATTTACGTATTCTTCGGAAAATATTTTCAATTACAACGATACTATCGTCAACTACACGTCCTACTGCAACTGCCATACCACCTAGGGTCATAATATTTAGCGTTATATCTAATTTAAGTAAGAAAATCGATGTAATTAATAATGATAAAGGTATTGATATAATAGCAATAAATGTAGCTCTGAAGTTACGTAAGAAAATCAATACTGCTAATGAGGCAAATATTGCGCCTAATAAGCCTTCTTTAATTAAAGATTCAACAGATGACTTTACACCTTCAGCAGAACTATAACCCACTTTATATGAAATTTCATTTTTATGCTTATCTAGTACCTTTATTACTTTGTCAGCTACTTCAACTGTATTTGCATCTTGTTTTTTCGTTATTGCCATTGATATAGCATCATTGTCATTATAACGAATTAATTCGTCTTTAGAGTCTACTGATTCAATTTTAGCGATGTCTCCTAATAAAACTTTTGGAGTTTGAGCATTTTGATTTGGTGTAGTAGAAGTAAAAGATGCAGGTTGTAATTCTAAATCCTTTAGTTTCTGAAGTGTGTCTAATTTTTCTTCAACACGAATTGGAATTTTAATATCGCCATCATTTATTTTTCCAGCCGGGAAGGATAGGAATTTTGCATTAATTTGATCTTTTATACTTGTTAATGAAAGACCTAAGTTTGCAATTTTTTGCTTATCAACTTCGATTGATAATGAAGTAGATTTTCCTCCACCGATCGAAACGCTGTTTACGCCTTCAATTTTATTTAAAGCTGGTACAATTTCGTCATTTAAAGTTGTTTCGATATTTGAACCATCTTTTGAAAACATTGAAATGTAATAAATAGGGAATGAACCAAACGAAAAACGGTCTACTTTTGTTGATACATTTTCAGGTAATCCAGCATCCTTTAATGTTGTGTTAATTTGTTGTTCAACTTTATCCATATCCGTATTAAATGGGAATTCTACATTAATTACAGAAACGCTTTCGAAAGAAGAACTTGAAAGTGTCTTAATTCCTTCAATTGATTTAAATGAATTTTCAAGTTTTGTTGTAATCTGCTCATTTATATCATCTGGTGCTGTACCAGGGTAAACAACTTGAACAGAAATAGCTGGAAACTCGATATTTGGAAGCTCTTCAACTTTTAATTTTGAATAGGAATATAGTCCTCCAAATATTAATAAAAACGAAATAATAAAAATTGCTACAGAGTTTTTTAAACTAAACTTTGTTAAAAAGTTCATTTATTACCTTCCTTCCTATGTATAGTGATAAAGTGATAAAAAAATATAATCCGAATTTTCAATCTTTAGACGTCGTTATTTCTCTGGAGAAAAAACATGTTCATTTCAACTCTTTTAAAAAAAAAAGAAAAAGATCTAAACGTTTTATACGATTTTCTTGCTCAATCCTTCTAAAAATAATTAACATAGATTTTCATTTTTTGTGAAATGATAAGATGGCAAGAAATTGATTAATTTTAGGAGGAAAGAAAATGACAAAATCAAAAAAAGAAAAGGAACGATTTTGGAATGAAAGAAAGTCGAACCAACAGCCACATGATAAAGTAAAATCGTTTAAAGAATTGGACAAAGAAACAAAATAGCCATCTCCTTTACTAAAGAGTGAATGGTACTAGATTTTTATCGTGATCATTACTTATCACATTATCATTTGTAATCATAAAAAAAAGTCCCGTGATATACACGGGACCTGAGACTGATTTGGTAAAGAATTCTAATAAAATTTTAATATAATTGAAATTTATGTAGTTCGAACCTTTTAAAATATGAATATAAGCTGATATTACTATTATTAAACTATTCAGCTGTTTTTAGTATTTTATAATTTTTATGGTTTACGACTGTTAGCGGTTCCATTTCTAAATCTCTGAAGTTTTCCATTATGGATATGTCAACAATGACAGAATTTTTATTTACTTTTTGTACTCTACCTTTCAATCCCTGTTTAAACTCAATGATATTTCCTGCTTCTGCAATTTTCATGAGCATATCTCCTAACAAAGTTTTGACTTGACACCTTCTATAATGCATGAAAACGGTTTAAAGGTAAAGAGAAAATTTAAATTTTTTTACAATTTTGTCTTTTTTCATAAGAAATTATGTTTAAAAACCTTTTGAAAGGCAAAAATGGTTGTAGCACTTTCAGGAGGTTAGTTTGTTGAAAGAATGGTTTGAAGAGTTTGAAGTAGAAATTTCAAATGAAATTAAAAATTTGGTTAGTAGTAATACTCTTATAGGTGATCCGATTTTATATTTTGAAAAAATTATTTTAGTACCATTTTTTGAAATGATTTTAGCGCTAGGTGAAGCACATTCATCATACGAGTTTGCGAGTATCGGAACTGGAGTAGAAGTAATTCCTAAAGCATTCTTAGTTTTAAAAGATGGAAAAAGTGAAGTAATTTTAGTAAATAATAAAAATATGAATTTAGCTGTTACGGAAAAAATTCTTGATGTAACTATTTAGTTTCCATTAAGTACATTCTTTGTTAATGTAAGGTTTGAAGTTTATTTCTTGTGGCGATCAAAATAATAAAGGGTGATAGTATGGAACAAAATGAATTTATCAATTTGATTGATCAGCTAGTAAAAGGTGAGATATCAGAAATTAGTGTTACAAAAGATGATTTTTTAACATTTAGACAAATAATTGTTAATCGAGAGGACTTTAAGCACTTTCGTGGGATTGCACAGCATGGTGGCCATGCAATTTATACTTACTTAGAAGAAGCTAGAAGTTAACAATTTTTGTTAAAATCTAAAGTCAAAATAATATTATTTTAATCGAGTACTCATTAAAAGTTTGCGAAAAAAAAAAGTTTTTTTAGCTTTTTTTCTTATTTCGCAAGGTCTTAATGAGTACTTTTTTTGTGAAAATGTTATGACCTCATTTGACAAAAAAATTGTTTTACACTTTATTGCACTCTTCTCCATAATTTGTTAAATTTCATATATTGTTTTATTTCGAGACATATTGTCGAAATGTTTATTTTCTAAATTCAGTACCTATATGTTGTGTTTGTTCTAAAAAGGTAATACAATATGTAGGTATATAATATAAGTATTTTCAATATTCTTACATATTAACGAGGGTGATAATATGGTGATAGTTTACAGTTCAATGACTGGCAATGTTAAGCGATTTGTCAATAAAGTTAGAATGCCGTCAATCCAAATAAAAGATGGACTAACAATTGAAGTACCGTATATTCTCGTAACCTATACTACAGGATTTGGTAACGTACCTGAAAACGTAAGTACTTTTTTGGAGAGTAATTCAAAGTATTTAAAAGCAGTCAGTGCAAGTGGTAATAAAAACTGGGGAGATTCTTTTGCAGCAAGTGCAGATAAAATAGCATCAGACTATCAAGTTCCAGTGTTATCAAAGTTTGAACTGTCAGGGACAAGTCGAGATGTACAATATTTTATTGAGGGAGTGGAAAAGCTTGAGACATATTGAGCTGAATAATGAATTGACGATTAAAAAAGATGGTTTTTTTGATCTCGCAAAAGATAAAGAAGCGCTTCTTTGTTTCTTGAAAGAAGTTGAAGATAAAAAGATTCAGTTTTCTTCATTAAAAGAACGCTTAAACTATATGATTCAAGAAAACTACTATTATAATGTTGAGATGGATTACTCCTTTGATGAAATAGAAAAATTATATGAGTTAGTATACAATGCAGGATTTACTTTTCAATCATATATGGCCGCATCAAAATTCTTTAAAGATTACGCATTAAAAACAAATGATGGAAAGCATTATTTAGAAGGATATGAGGATCGAATTGCGATCGTTGCACTATATTTAGGAAGAGGCAATATTGAAAAAGCATTGAAATTAGCAAAAATGATGATTCAACAAAACTATCAGCCAGCTACTCCAACTTTCTTAAATGCTGGAAGAAGTAGAAGAGGCGAATTGGTGTCATGTTTCTTATTAGAAATGGACGATAGTTTAAATTCAATAGGATTTCAAATTAATACGGCAATGCAACTGTCAAAAATAGGCGGTGGTGTTGCATTAAATCTATCAAAACTTAGAGCTCGTGGAGAGCAAATTAAAGAAATTGATAACGCTGCAAGTGGTGTTGTTCCTGTTATGAAGCTATTAGAAGATTCATTTTCATATGCTAACCAGCTTGGACAACGTAAAGGTGCTGGTGCAACCTATTTAAATATTTTCCACTGGGACGTAGTTGAATTTCTTGATACAAAAAAAATCAATGCTGATGAGAAAAGTAGAATTCAATCACTATCAATCGGTTTAATAGTTCCAAATAAATTCTTTGAACTAGCAGAAAAAAATGAACCATTCTACGTATTCGCACCATATACAGTGTATAAAGAATATGGAATTCATTTAGATGACTTTGATATAGATGAAAGATATGAAGAGTTAGTAAATAATGAGCGTATTAAAAAGAAAAAGCTAGACTTAAATGCTCGAGATCTTTTAGTAAAAATTGCTGCGATTCAGTTAGAATCTGGTTATCCATATTTGATGTATAAGAGTAATGCTAATCAGCAGCATGCATTGAAGGATATTGGCGAAATTAAAATGTCTAATTTGTGTTAATAGCTAGCACCTTCTAGAAGAAATTCTAGTCGAAAACTCTGTTAAACGGGAGAAGCCTTATAATAGGTAATCTACCGTGCTAAATCTTATCTTAATTCGTTAATCTAAACTATTTATAGTAAGTGTCTTATAGGTATTAAGTGTTAATTCATTAATCAAAATGTAGCACAATATTTAGGAATGTCTAAAGAAACCCATCAGGAGACAAGGTCGCAATAAATTTCCTACCTATAAGAGACTTTCTGAAAGATTAAGATAAGTAAATGCCTAACGACTATCGAAAGCATAGCTGGATGAAAAACTCCAGTGAAGAAGCGAGTAGAGTACACTCGAAGCGAGTGGAAAAGCAGAGCACCTTACCAGGTTGAGCTGAAGGTGATGATATAGTCTATCCTGCATGGTGACATGTAGCAGTTCATAAGAGAACGGGTTAGGTCGTAGCGGGCCTGATTGAATATATGAGACAGAAATTTTTCAACTTCAAGAAACATCAGTCATCAATAACTATGGTGAAGAAGATGCGATTAAACGTGATGTGAATTGTAATTTAGGATCATTAAATATTGTAAATGTAATGGAAAATAAAGCGATCAGAGAATCTGTACATGTTGGAATTGAGGCATTAACAGCTGTAACAGATATGACGGAAATAGAGAATGCACCTACAGTTAAAAAGGCAAATGAAGAACTTCATTCTGTTGGTCTAGGTGCAATGAATTTGCATGGGTTTTTAGCGAAAAATGGAATTTCATATGAAAGTACTGAAGCTAAAGATTTTGCGAATACTTTCTTTATGATGGTAAACTTTTATTCTATTGAAAAAAGTATGCTAATTGCTAAGGAAACTGGTAAAACGTTTAAGGATTTTGAAAAGAGTGAATATGCTAAAGGTACTTATTTTGAAAAGTATACTTCAAAATCATTTGAACCTAAAACAGACAAAGTAAAGGAATTATTTAATGGAATCTATATCCCGAATGAATTTGACTGGGTTACATTAAGTAAGCAAGTACAAGCGTATGGATTATATAACAGCTATCGTTTAGCAATCGCACCTACTCAATCGATTAGCTACATTCAAAATGCTACTTCATCGGTTATGCCGATTGTAAATGTTATAGAGTCTAGAACTTACGCAAATTCAACAACTTATTATCCGATGCCATATTTATCAAAAAATAGTTTCTGGTATTATAAATCGGCATATGATATTAACCAATTTAAGTTAATTGACTTAATTGCTGAAATTCAGCAGCATGTCGATCAAGGTATTAGTACAATTTTATATGTAAACAGTGATATCTCAACGCGAGAGCTTGCTAGATACTATATTTATGCTAATAAAAAAGGATTAAAGAGTTTATATTACACACGTACTCGTAAATTGAGTGTAGAAGAATGCATTAGTTGTTCAGTATAAAAAAGTAGTATTGAACTTTAGTATATAAAGAGTTGAATAATCTAAACCTGAATCTAAATAAATTACTTGATGATCTAAATGAAAAGCTCGAATATAGAATGCTTTATGCATATTGTTCTATATCATCGAGCTTTCTTTATGATTAGGGGGAAATATAAATGAAAGCTGTTAACTGGAATAAAAAAGAGGATGATTTTAGTTTAGTATTTTGGAAGCAAAATCTATCGCAGTTTTGGACTGAAGAAGAAATTGTCGTTTCATCTGATAAAAATACTTGGAATACATTATCAAAAGAGGAGCAATCGGCATTTAAAAAGGTTTTAGGCGGATTAACATTATTAGATACTAAGCAAGGCGGAGAAGGTATGCCTTTAATCTTAGTTCATCTTAAAAATTTACAAGCTAAAAGTGTGCTAGCCTTTATGGGTGCGATGGAAGAAGTACATGCGAAAAGCTATTCGCATATTTTTACAACTCTTGCTACTGAAGATGAAATTGAAGATTTGTTTAAATGGGTAGACGAGCATCCAATTTTAACTAAAAAATCGGAATTAATTTCTTCTTATTATTTAAATCTATTAAAGCGTGATGTTTCGGATGAAGAGTTGTATATGGCAATGGTTGCAAGTGTATTTTTAGAAAGTTACTTATTTTATAGTGGATTTTTCTACCCGTTATACTTAGCTGGTCAAGGTAAAATGACTGCTAGTGGAGAGATTATTAATTTAATTTTACGTGATGAAAGTATTCATGGTGTTTTTGTAGGACTATTAGCGCAACAAATTTATGACCAATTTACTGATGAACAAAAAACTCGACTTTACAATGAAACAATGTCATTATTAGTTCAATTATATGAAATTGAGTTACAATATACAGATGAAATTTATTCTTCAATTGGTTTAGTGGATGAAGTTAATAAGTTTATTCGATATAATGCAAACAAAGCGTTAATGAACTTAGGATTTGATCCTTATTTTGATGAAGAAGATATTAATCCAATTGTTTTAAACGGTTTAAAAACGGATACTAAAAATCATGATTTCTTCTCTGTTAAAGGTAATGGGTATGTAAAAGCAGTTACAGTGGAAAAATTAACAGATGAAGATTTTGTCTTTGAATTTTAAATGTAAGGAAGTATGTAAATGAAAGCACTTGTTTTTAGAGAATTTGGTCAATCAGACGTATTAAAATACGAAGAAATAGCAACACCTAAAATTTCAAACGATGAAGTATTAGTTGAAATGAAGGCTGTAGGGGTTAATTTTGCAGATATTTATCGTCGTAAAGGAAATTATCATTTAGCAGGTGAACCTCCATATATTCTAGGTTATGAAGGCTCTGGAATCATTACCGAAGTCGGTTCTGATGTGAAAGACTATAAAGTAGGAGATCGCGTAGCGTTTGCTGATGTTCCTTTTTCGAATGCAGAGTATGTTGCTGCAATGGAATCGCATATTGTACCAATACCAGATGAAATTAACTTTGAAATTGCTGCGTCTATTATGCTACAAGGGTTAACTGCACATTATTTAATTAATGATAGTTATAAAATAAAAGCAGGTGATGTTGCACTTGTTCATGCAGTTGCAGGTGGTGTTGGCCAATTATTGACTCAAATGATTCTTTTAAAAGGTGGAGAGGTAATCGGCTTAACCTCATCACAAGAAAAAAGAGAAAAAGCTTTATCAATCGGTGCGAAAGAAGTATTTTTATATACTGATAATTGGGTTTCACAAATAAAAGAGTTTACAAAAGAAAAAAATGGTGTAGATGTTGTATATGAATCAGTGGGCTCTACAATAATGGATAGCTTTGAAGCAACAAAAGTTCACGGTACAGTTGTATTTTATGGAATGGCTGGAGGAGATCCAGTTCATATTGATCCAAGAATGTTAATGGATACTTCAAAAACGCTAACTGGTGGAGACTTGTGGAATGTACTAATTTCGAAAGAAGAGAGACTACGTAGAAGTAGCGAGCTATTTAATTGGATTGCAACGAAACAATTAATCGTACAACAACCTACTGTGTTTCCTTTAAAAGATGGTAAGCTTGCACATGATCTATTAGAAAGTAGAAAATCAACTGGAAAAATCATATTATCTGTTTAATAAAAAAGACCAAAACTTTGATGTTTTGGTCTTTTTTTATGAATAAAGCTATTTAATTGGTAATGTAATCGTAAAAGTAGTTCCATTATTACCGCTTATTGCAGAAATGGTCCCGTTATGATTTTGAATCAGTTTTTTAGTTAGAGATAAACCTAGTCCAGTACCGTCATCTTTAGTTGAGAAAAACGGATCAAATATATATGGTAAATCTGAAGGTGGAATTCCAGATCCATCATCTTTTACTGCAATATAAATAAAATCTTTATCAATATAAGTTGCAATGATAATTGTAAGCTGACCTTCTTTTTTTGCATCTAGTGCATTATGAAATAAATTTAAAATTACTTGGACAAGTTGGTTTTTATCAAAGAAAATATGTGCTCCTATTAATTCCTCAGATAGGTAATATTCAATTTTAACATTATTTAAAACGGTCTCGCTAAATAATAGCTGTTTTATGTGATTTGATAAAAAATCATTAATATTAATTGGCTCTGGTTTATAGTTCGCATTCTTTGTTATCGATAAAAAGTCTGTAATAATTCCATTTGCTCGATCTAATTCTGGAATCAATAAATCATTAAACAATTGTTTATACCTAGGTGGAGCTTCTTCTTGCAAGAATTGCAAATAACCTCTAACAGTTGTAAGTGGATTGCGGACTTCATGTGCTATACCTGCAGCAATTCTACCTGACAATGCTAGCTTTTCAGAATCTCTTGCCTCGTTTAAATTATGAAAAACACCAATTACTCTTGAAATTTCTCCATTTAAATCACGGATGATGCGAGTATTGATAATGCCATAATTAATATTTAAAATTTCCTTATTATAAAATTCTTCGCCTGAATAAAGTGTTTGTAATAAACAAATTTCTTTATCGTCTATTTTTAATAATTCTCTAATATGTCGTCCGATTAATTCGCATTTAGTAATTTTAAAATCAATCGCAACTTGCTGATTGTATAGCGTAATGATACCATCTTTATCTATAAATAATATATGGTGCGGTAATGCATCGTAGATCGATTGCAAAGTTCTTCTACTATTAAATAAAAAGTTAGAAAATTTAGTATGTAATGGAATTGTATCATTATTTGTATGATATAAGGTTGTATTTCTAGTTAAATGATTCGAATAAGATAATTCACGAGTTTCATTTGAAAATATAGATCCGGAAGTTATTGTATTTAAAATTGTTTCATACGATTTTACTTTTTCTTCAAGTTCGGTAATTTTATTTTTAAGTTCTTGTACTGTCTCGTTAATCATTTACACTATACTCCAATTTCTACTAAAATAAGATTATACTGTAGTCATTATATCAAACTAATTCGTTTATTTTAATGAAAATTAGAAATAATTAATTAGTAATGAAAGAACTAATGGGAGAGAAGTATGGAAATAAAAATTGGAGTTACTGGGTGGGGCGATCATGATAGTTTATACCCTGATCGGATTCACTCTTCAAAAAAATTGAGACAATATTGTATGCATTTTCCAATTGTTGAAATTGATTCTTCCTATTATAGTATTATGCCACAATCAAACTATCAAAAATGGGTAAATCAAACAACTGCTGACTTTTCATTTATCGTTAAAGCATATGGTGGAATTACTGGCCATTCAAGGCAAAATTATTCGAAAGAGGAGCAAATTTTACTGTTGACGCCATTTTTGGAATCTATTCAGCCTTTAATTGAAGCGAATAAGTTAAAAGGGATCTTATTTCAGTTTCCACCATGGTTTAATTGTAAAAAAGAAAATGTTGAAATATTAAGAACCTTGAAAAGTAAACTTAAAGGACTTCCTGCAATTTTAGAATTTCGAAATCAGACTTGGTTTTATCCGAGTTTTTATGATCAAACTTTGAAGTTTATGGAGGATGAAGGATGGATTCATTCAATTTGTGATGAGCCACAAGCAGGTAATGGTAGCATACCAATCGTGTTACATCCGACAAATCCGAAATTAACTTTAATCCGGTTCCATGGTCGAAATATATATGGATGGAATCACAATGGACAAGATAATTGGCGTGAAGTACGTTATTTATACCGATATAATGAAGAGGAATTATACGAATGGGTAGAAAGAATTGAGCAGTTATCAAAAAACACAAAAGAAATTTGTATACTGTTTAATAATAATTCTGGTGGAGATGCAGCTGATAATGCAAAACAATTAATGAAGCTGCTAGGTATTGAATTTGGACCATCTTCTACCGAGCAGCTTGAATTATTTTAATTTGATTTTCGTAAAAGAGTTATGCAGCAAATATTAATAAGTAGGAATGCAACAAATGCTAACATTGGAATTGTAATGAATCCAAACCAATTTAAATAATCTCCAGTACAAGGGACCGGACCACACTGCGTTGCTGTTTCCTTCAGTGCGGGAACTTTTTGAATTAAAATATGATAGATTGAAATACACATACCTATTAATGATAAAGGTAAAACATAAATTACATCTTTTATTTTATTTTTATAAAAAGCGATTCCAATAATAAAAACGATCGGGTACATAAAAATTCGCTGATACCAGCATAATGAACATGGTGTCCAATGATTAATAATTGAAAATGATAAACTACCTAGTGTTGCAATAATACTTACAATCCAGGTGAAAAATAAAATTGATTGCTGTTTCTTCATTCCTTACCATCCTTAATTTGATTTTCGATATTGCTATTGTACCTTTGATTGGATGTAAAGTGTTATTAAAACGTCATTAGGTCGCTAATTTTTTAGAAATTTAAATTTTAGTTATCAATATTAATCATGTTAATTAAACCCTTAGACTAAGAATTCAATAAATAGAAGTTCAATTAAAAAAGCAGATCTTTAATAATAATTAGAAATTTGCAAGCAGGACCATTATTCATGAAGAAATAGAGAAGGGTACAACTTACCGATTCAAACAAAACTCAACTTTTTCAATAAATTATTCACTTAGTGTTCTAGTTTTCAAAATTTCTTCATTCATATTTCAACACACTGAAAAAACCTGAGATCAGTTGGTCAAGACCCCAAAAAGTGGAGATGTAAAAAACCTGAGTTATTTCCTTTTGGAAATAGCTCTTTCTTTTGTGTTCATGTTGAGCTATTAACTAGTTTTTCCGTGCTTAAGAAGCTAGTTGTTGATGTCTAAAACTGACTGGAGATAGTCTATTTAATCTTCGTTGTCTTCTCTGATTGTTATATT
>NZ_JBHXLC010000033.1:0-45411 GCF_042721555.1 Gottfriedia sp. NPDC058432 | reverse complement strand
CAAATTTACAAGATAACCACAAGAAGAGTGCTATTTTTACTTGTCCTTAAATAACAATAAGTTTTAAAAAAAGAAATGTCGATATTTAATTTCTGCTATTTCTATATTAATTCAATTACTTAAACAGGATGAAGTTATTGGCGGTTAGCGTTTTCTTAAAAGAAGTCTAAAAACTCTTGAAATATTAAATCTGATAGACTAGTATATTAATATATAATAAATTAAAATTAATTTGTTAACAATTAGTTAAGATGCCTTAGGGCTTAATAGGGAATCTGGAGCATTACCAGAACTGTCCCCGCAACTGTAAGTGTGGACGAAATAGACAAACCACTGAAACGTTTATATGGACGTTACGGGAAGGGTCTAAAGTAGGAAGATACACAAGTCAGGAGACCTGTCTTAGCTTTTAAAGTTTCGAGTTCTTCGGGGGTTGAGAAGATGAAACGTTTGGACAAAAAGGATTATTTATTAACTTTCTTTGTGCTGGCGTTTTATCCGTTCAACTTATGTTGAACGGATTTTTTCGTTTTAATGATTCTAAATCATTTTTTTATGCCTCTAGAAGAAACAAGTCTTTTTAAAAATTGAATAGATTAGGATTGGTGCACAATGAAAATTGTGCTTAATAGGGAAGTACGGTTTAAATCCGTCACGGTACCCGCCACTGTAAGGGGAGTTCATTGCAGATGTCACTGAAGGAATTTGGGAAGACGCAATAGAATGATGAACCTAAGTCAGGAGACCTGCCTTTACCTAATAGCTTCAAACAACCTACGGGAACATAGGTAGAAGTGCTGAACTTACATCGCTATTTTTTGTGTGTATATATTCTGCACCCCTATGTTCATAGGGGTGCTTTTTTTATGAAAAAACGAAAGGGAGTGTGTGACATGACTACTTGGAATTTACAAGGAACGAAACACCATGTTTTCATTTGTAACGGCAGCAGCTGTATGAGAAAGGGTGGGGAGGAAGCGACACAAGCAATACGGAATGAAATCACCAATTTAAGCTTAGATTCAATCATACATACTACAAGAACGAGATGCAATGGGAGATGTAAGGATGCACCCGTTGCCATCGTCTATCCTTCAGGGACTTGGTATAAAAACGTAACCCCAGAAGTGGGAACTACGATTGTAAAGCGTCATCTGGCGGAAGGTCATTGCCTTCAGGAGCATTCGATCTATCAATATTCCGAAGCTGGATTCATACATCCAGAAGGGTCGGAATGCATCGAAGGAATACAAAAAGCGGTTAAAGAAAAGATTTAACAGCGGATAGTAGCTGGATTCTAGTTTGAAATTGTGAAAGGTGGCGTAATAGTGTGAAAGGCAAATTATTGGTTATTGGTTTTGGCCCTGGTGATGAAAAACATATTACCGGACGGGCAAAGGAAGCCATCCAAGAAAGTGATATCATCATCGGATACAAAACCTACGTTGATTTAATCAAGGGATTAATAGCTGGAAAGCAAATCATCAGCACAGGAATGACAGAAGAAGTGAGCCGTGCCCAAGAGGCTGTGAAACAAGCTGAGCTCGGTTACACGGTAGCTGTCATTTCGAGCGGTGATGCCGGTGTATATGGAATGGCAGGACTTGTTTACGAAGTGCTAATTGAAAAAGGCTGGAAAAAAGACTCAGGGGTAAAAGTAGAGGTGGTTCCTGGCATTTCTGCCATCAACTCCTGTGCTGCTTTATTAGGCGCGCCGGTCATGCATGATGCCTGTACGATTAGCTTAAGTGACCATTTAACACCTTGGAGTTTGATCGAGAAACGAATCGAAGCGGCAGCTCAAGCTGATTTTGTCATTGCCCTATACAATCCAAAAAGCGGGAGAAGAACACGGCAGATCATGGAAGCACAAAAAATTCTATTAAAATATCGCTCGCCAGACACCCCTGTAGGATTGGTAAAGAGCGCCTTCCGTGATAGTCAAAAGATCGTCTTAACCAATTTACAAGAGATGTTAGATCATGAAATTGGCATGTTAACCACCGTTTTAATAGGCAACTCTTCAACATTTTTCTACGATGAATTAATGATCACTCCGCGTGGTTATCAGCGGAAGTATACATTAAATCAGGCAATTCAGCCTTTGAAACCGCATCAGCGACTGCAAAAGGAAGCCGAACCATGGGCACTGGAGCAAATGGAAGATGTAATGTCGATAAACAAGAAACCAGTCACCCCAACCTCAGTGAAAGAGTCGCCAAGAGAGTTGGCTGAGGAAGCCTTGCAAATGAACCTTGGTGAGACCTATGGACGAAACCAAGATTTAATTGTGAAGCAAGACTTTCAATCTATTTTTGAGGTAGCGGTCAGCCCTGGTGTCGTCAATAAAAAATTTACCGCGCATCAGATGGTTATTCTTTCCGAAATTGTCGGAGAAGAAGGAGTCATGGAATACACACAAGACCATTTTATGAAGCTGCAAATTTTAACCTCTAAGCCTGATGAGATTATTAAAAAACTAACTGCAGCCAACTTTTTAATTGCTCCTGTTGGCGACGTATTAACCGTAAAAGCATGTGATTTTTGTGACGGAGAAAAGAAGGATTCCATTCCTTATGCCGATGAGCTACAAGAAAGGCTTGGTGGCATAGAACTCCCAAAAGAACTGAAGCTTGGTGTGAATGGCTGCGGCATGGCCTGTTATGGAGCCGTAAAAGAAGATATTGGCATTGTCTACCGTAAAGGAGCGTTTGATTTATTTTTAGGAGCCAAGACAGCTGGAAGAACCGCTCATAATGGCCAAATCGTTGCTGAAGGAATCGCACCGGACAAAATTGTCGGAATCATAGAGGGGATTGTTCAAGAGTACCAACAAAAGGCCTATCCAAATGAACGTTTCTATAAATTTTTTAAACGGGTCAAAGAGGTTCAAGGTTTTGTGTACCAGGATATCACACCAAACCTTAAAATCGAAGCAGCTGTTTGCGGGGAATAAAGGAGAGAAGTCTAGCGGTAATTGGCAAGTAAGGCATTTACAAACAAAGGGGAGGAAATATTTTGAAAGCAATTTTATTTGTTGGGCATGGAAGTAGAGATCAAGAGGGAAATCAGCAGGTTCGTGAGTTCATCCGTGAGATGAGAAAGACTTGGGAAGATTCATTCCTGGTCGAGACGTGTTTTTTAGAATTTGAACGACCAACAGTGAATCAAGGCATCGATCTATGTGTGGAGAAAGGGGCCGACCATGTTGTCTTGATTCCAATCATGCTCTTACAAGCAGGACACTCCAAAATTCATATTCCAGCAGCTATTGATGAGGCAAAGAATAAATATCCGCTTGTTCAATTTACTTATGGTCGGCCAATTGGTGTTCATGAGGAAACATTTGAAATTCTAAAAACTAGATTAATGGAAATTGGCGAGAATGTAGAAACCATCGAAGACGATACGGCTGTCCTTTTGTTAGGACGTGGCGGAAGTGATCCTGATGCGAATAGTGATTTATATAAAATTGCTAGATTACTATGGGAAAAAACAAACTATAAAATCGTCGAACCTGCTTTTATGGGGGTGACCAATCCCTCTGTGAACGAAGGGATTGAGCGCTGTATTAAGCTTGGAGCAAAAAAAGTAGTAATTCTGCCTTACTTTCTATTCACTGGCATCTTGATTAAACGGTTAGAAGATATGATGGTACCTATTCAAAATCAATATCCCGCTATTGAAATTCAGCTGGCTGACTATTTTGGTTATCATCCAAAATTACAGACAATTTTAATAGATCGGGTGGAAGAAGCCCTCCGTGATGAGGTGAAGATGAACTGTGATACTTGCCAATACCGTCTTAATGTGATGGAACATATCGATCATCACCACCATCATGACCATGACCACGATCATCATCATGACCATGACCATCATCACGACCATCACCATCACCATGATCACGAACATGCGGTGCAAAAGGCTGGAGATAGAGGATGATCTTCGTGTTAGCCGGAACAAGTGATGCAAGAGCCCTTGCTTTAGAAATAAAAAAGGAAGGCTTCGATTTCCTTGCCTCAGTAGTCACAGAAAATGCAGCAGTTGAATTAAGGGAGTCAGGGATACGTGTTCAAGTAGGAAGATTAACGGATACAGACATGGTGAGGTTGATTGACACAAAAGGGATTCTAGCGGTTGTCGATGCCAGTCATCCGTTTGCTGAAGAAGCTTCCAAAAACGCAATCAAGGCGGCCGAAACGGCGGGAATCCCCTATGTTCGGTATGAACGGGAGTCACAAAAATTCCAATATGACAAAATGAAAGTCGTCGAAAGTTACGAGGAAGCTGCCGAGCTTGCATTGGCCAATAAAGGCGTGGTAATGCTGACGACAGGCAGCAAGACGCTTCAAATTTTCACAGAAAAACTATTAGGTAACCCGGACATTCGCTTGATCGCCAGGATGCTGCCTCGTATGGATAATATGGAAAAATGTGAGCAACTAGGACTGCCACAGAAAAATATTATTGCGATCCAGGGCCCATTTTCAAAAGAGTTCGACAAAGCCCTATATAAGCAATATGGCGTGAACTTAATGGTGACTAAAGAGAGTGGGAAAGTCGGATCGGTCGATGAAAAGGTAGAAGCAGCCAAGGAACTGGGGATTGAGGTTATCCTTATTGGCCGCCCGAAACTGAATTATGGCACCGTCTATACTGATTTTATCGATGTCATCACAGAATTATATAAAAAGATTGGTTCCACACCAATTGTCACAACAGAACAATCATTTTAATACAGGAGTGAGAGAAATGGATTTTCGTACTGAATTTAAACCGTTAACCGTCCAACCGGAACAGATTGAAGGTAGAAGTTTTGAAATGATTAATGAAGAAATTGGTGAGCACCCTTTTACTGAGGATCAGTATCCAGTTGTCCAGCGTATCATCCATGCATCCGCTGATTTTGAACTTGGGCAAAGCGTTCTCTTCCATCCTGACGCTATTCAGTCCGGTATTCGGGCGATTCGGAGCGGAAAAATGGTAGTTGCAGATGTTCAAATGATTCAAAGTGGGGCAAATAAAGCGCGAATTCAAAAATTCGGTGGAGAAATCAAAGTCTATATTTCCGACCCAGATGTCATCCAGGAAGCCAAACGGCTGAATACAACAAGGGCGATTATTTCGATGAGGAAGGCAATCAAAGAAGCAGATGGCGGTATATTTGCCATTGGGAATGCCCCAACCGCTTTACTCGAACTTATCCGTCTGATTAAAGAAGGAGAAGCAAAACCTGGTCTTGTCATTGGATTGCCTGTTGGGTTTGTTTCTGCGGCTGAGTCAAAAGAAGAACTAGCTAAGCTCGATATCCCATTCATCACCAATATTGGCAGGAAAGGTGGCAGTACCGTGACCGTTGCTGCATTAAATGCCATTTCCATTATGGCTGAACGGGGATAATCGATGCAGGAAGTACCAAAAGGAAAGTTGCGGGAAGGATATACGACTGGGGCCTGCGCAACAGCAACCACCAAAGCAGCGCTGACCGCATTAATTACGAGTGAACCGCAAACAGAATCAACGATTTACTTGCCCGTCAAGCGGTTTGCAACCTTCCAGATAGAAAGCTGTGATGTAACGGACCAATCGGCTACCGCTAGTACGATTAAAGACGCGGGGGATGACCCAGATGCCACCCATGGGGCCTTGATTGTTTCCACTGTGTCATGGCTCGATGAACCAGGCATCGTGCTTGATGGGGGAATTGGGGTTGGCCGCGTCACAAAGGACGGCTTGCCCGTTCCTGTCGGAGAGGCCGCGATTAACCCCGTTCCCCGCAGGATGATCTGCGAGACAGCAGAAGGGGTATTAAAAGAATTCGGGATTACAAGAGGCATTAAAATCGTCATTTCCGTACCAGCCGGTGAAGAAATCGCCAAAAAAACACTCAATGGACGCTTAGGGATCATTGGCGGGATTTCTATTCTCGGAACCCGTGGGATTGTCGTTCCTTTTTCCACAGCCGCTTATAAAGCTAGTATCATCCAGGCAATTAGTGTTGCCCGAGCAAGTGGCTGCGAGCACGTTGTCATTACAACAGGCGGGCGGAGCGAGAAAAATGCCATGAAGCAATTCCCCGAGCTGTCTGAGGAAGCTTTTATTGAAATGGGTGACTTTGTCGGGTTTACCCTTAAACAATGCAAGAAGCAAGGGGTAAAGAGAGTTTCGATGGTCGGCATGATGGGGAAATTCTCAAAAGTGGCAATGGGGATCATGATGGTTCACTCAAAAAGTGCCCCTATAGATTTTGATTTTTTAGCTGAGGTGGCAAGCCGTACCGGTGCTGATGCTACCCTGGTCGAGGAAATTCGAACTGCCAATACGGCATCACAGGTTGGTGATTTGATGACAGCACAGGGCCACCTATCCTTTTTCGAAATGCTTAGCGACTATTGCTGCGTCGCTGCGTTAAAAGAAGTCGATGGTGGGATCGACATAGATACGACCCTATATACCATGAAGGGGCAATTGTTAGGAAAGGCGGTGCGAAAGAGTGCCATCAATTAAAATGATCGGCATTGGGGACGAAGGGAAAGTCAGCCTACTCCCAATGTACGAAAAGTGGATTAATGAAAGTGAACTATTAATAGGAGGAAAAAGACAGCTTGCTTTTTTTTCTGAATTCGCCGGCGAAAAAATGGCGATTGAAGGCGGGCTTTATTCTCTAGTGGAACGGTTGCAGTCGGAGACTAGAAAGGTAGTCATTCTAGCTTCAGGAGACCCGTTATTCTATGGAATTGGAAGCTATTTATCTTCTAAAATCGATTTGGATATTTATCCATATATAAGTTCAATCCAGCTTGCTTTTGCCAGAATGAAAGAAAGATGGCAGGATGCTTATTTTACTAGTGTTCACGGCAGGAGTATAAAAGGGTTGGCACAGCGAGTGGATGGAAAAAAAACAGTCGCAATCTTAACCGACACAGAAAATTCCCCAAATAAAATCGCTCAATATTTACTTTCCTTTGGCATGACTGAATATGAGGCGTTTGTGGGCGAGAACCTAGGCAGTGACAAGGAACGATGCCGCTGGTTTACCCTTTCTGAAATGAAGGATGAAGAGTTTTCACCGCTCAATGTAGTAATTCTTAAGAAAAAAGGGGAAAGCCCACATTGGCCGATAGGCATTGACGATTCGGAATTTTTACAGCGTAAACCAGATAAGGGATTAATTACAAAAAAGGAAATTCGCACACTAAGCGTTAGTGCCCTAAGGTTAAAAGAAGATAGCACAGTTTGGGATATTGGGACATGCACAGGTTCTGTTGTGATTGAGGCAGCGAAAATCGCCAGGGAAGGACAAGTGTTTGCTATCGAAAAGAACGAGGGCGACCTAGAAAACTGTATGCAAAATTTAGCAAAGTTCCGCGTGGATGCAACACTCGTCCATGGGAAAGCACCAGAGGGATTAGAAACCTTTCCGGAACCGGATGCGGTTTTTATTGGCGGGACGGCAGGTGGGATGGAAGACATTTTGGATATTTGCTGTAGCCGCTTGAAAACTTGTGGACGCATTGTCTTAAATGCCGTCACGATTGAAAATCTTTCAGAAGCGATGCTTTTGTTTAAAGAGCGGGGCTATGAGACGAACATTACTCTTGCTCAAATATCTAGAAGTAAGCCCATTTTGAATTTGACAAGATTTGATGCATTAAATCCGATTTACATAATAGAAGCATGGCGCAAGGAAGGGGAGTAAACATGTTAGGTACATTATACGGCCTTGGGGTTGGCCCAGGGGATCCAGAGCTCATTACCGTTAAGGCGTTTCGTAAATTAAAGGAATCACCAGTGATTGCTTATCCGAAAAAACAAAAGGGCAGCAAAAGTTATGCTCATCGAATCATTGATGTCTATTTTCAGCCGAACGAAAAAGAAATGCTGGGCCTTGTCTTTCCGATGACAAAGGATCCAGCCACATTGGAAAGAAAATGGACCGAAACCGTGGAAAATGTATGGGCGAAGCTGCAGGAGGGAAAGGATGTCGCTTTTGTAACTGAAGGGGACCCTCTTTTATACAGCACGTTTATTCATATGATGCGTTTGATGCAGGAGAAGTATCCGCAAGTTCCGATTGAAGTTGTTCCGGGAATTTCGTCCATCAATGGAGCGGCTTCTAGGCTGGGAATTCCATTAGCAGATGGGGATGAGCATGTGGCGATTGTTCCAGCACGGGATGACTATGAAACCATGAAAAAAGTCATTCAAGACAATGATTGTGTCATTTTTATAAAAGTAGCGAAAGTGATTGATTTAATGCTAGAAGTATTACGTGATTTAGATTTGCTTGACAAGGCTTCAGTCGTCACAAAGGTAACATCGAATGAAGAAATTATTTGGAGGGCAGATGAGCTCGAAGGAGCGGAGCTTGAATATTTAACATTAATGGTGGTGAGAAAATGAAGCTTTATATCATTGGTGCCGGACCGGGCGATCCAGATTTAATCACGGTAAAAGGTCTTCAGCATCTTCAGGAAGCAGATGTTATTCTATATGCTGATTCGCTTGTAAACGAAGACTTAATTGCAAAAGCAAAACCTTCCGCCGAAATATTGAAAACCGCCGGGATGCACTTAGAAGAAATGGTTGACGTCATGGCTGACCGAATTCTACAAGGGAAAAAGGTTGTTCGTGTACACACGGGCGATCCGGCTGTCTATGGGGCGATTATGGAACAAATCGTCTTGTTAAAGAAGAGAGGAATCGAAATAGAAATTGTTCCAGGTGTGAGCTCTGTGTTTGCGGCCGCCGCGGCCGCTCAAGCTGAGCTGACGATTCCTGATTTAACCCAATCCGTGATCCTGACAAGAGCCGAGGGTAGGACACCTGTGCCAGAATTTGAAAAGCTGGCTGATTTAGCAAAACATCATTGCACGATTGCGCTTTTCTTAAGTGCGACGTTAACGAAGAAACTTGTCAAGGAATTGACCGGGGCAGGATGGAGCAAGGATACTCCTGTTGCGGTTGTTTATAAAGCGTCGTGGCCAGATCAAAAAATTGTCCGGACCACACTGGAACGCTTAGACGAGGATATGCGGATTAATGGGATTCGTAAACAGGCGATGATTTTAGCAGGATGGGCACTGGATGAAAACATCCACGAACAAGATTATCGTTCCAAGCTGTATGACAAACAGTTTACACACGGATTCCGTAGGGGGGTAGAATCGTAATGATCGAGCTCCAAGAAGCGCAAAGGGCGGTCATCCAGCAGAAGGGGGACTATGCGGTTGTCGCCATTACAAAGCATGGGGTCGAACTGGCCCGCAAGCTGGGACATTCGTTTCAAAATGCCGATGTGTACTATATGGCGAAGTTTGAAAAAGGAGATGAGAGGAACAAGGACATCCAGTTATTTACCGGGAGCGTTCGACTTCTTCTGCCCGCTCTTTTCGAGGCCTACAAGGGGCTTATTATCATCATTTCCCTTGGAGCCGTGGTACGAATGATTGCACCTATTTTAAAGGATAAAAAAACAGATCCTGCGGTTGTCGTTATCGATGATAAGGGTGAACATGTGATCAGCGTGCTGTCAGGCCATATCGGCGGTGCAAATGAACTAACGAAAGAAGTGGCGGCCACTCTACAGGCCCGTCCAATTATTACCACAGCTTCAGACGTACAGGAAACGATTGCGGTTGATTTGTTCGGGAAACGATTTGGCTGGATTTGGGACTCGGCTGATAAGCTGACGCCCGTTAGCGCTTCGGTTGTAAACGAAGAAAAAATCGCCGTGGTTCAGGAGTCAGGTGAAAAAGACTGGTGGTCATATGACCGGCCGCTACCAGGAAATATTCAGCCGTATTCATCGATTCAAGAAGCGCTGGCCGCAAAGCCAGATGCTGCCTTAGTAGTAACCCATCGGAATTTATCCGAAGATGAAACGGAGATTTTACATAATGGAGTTTTATATCGACCAAAGGTGATCGCCCTTGGATTGGGTTGCAACCGTGGGACAACTGCAGCGGAAATCGAAGCAGTAATCGACGAAACGCTTGAGGAATTAAAGTTTTCAAAAAAAAGTGTCATAGCGGTTTGCACGATAGATCTAAAAAAGGATGAAGCAGGACTGCTTGAAGTGGCGAAAAAAAACGGCTGGGAGTTTATTTATTACACCCCAGCTGAATTGAATTCGATTAAACTTCAGAACCCTTCTGAAACAGTCTTTAAATTTACCGGTGCATACGGCGTCAGTGAGCCGGCTGCTTTATTGTACAGCGCAGCGGAACATCTAACGTTGATAAAGAAGAAATCAGGTAATGTCACCATATCAGTAGCGGTGATTCCCTATTGATAGAGGAGGGAAATAGAATGTCTACTCGTAGACTTGTGATTGCAGGGACAGGCAGTGGTGTCGGAAAAACGACGCTGACAATCGGGCTGATGTCTGCTTTAAGGAAAAAGGGCTATACCGTCCAGGGCTTTAAATGTGGTCCAGATTATATCGATCCGACCTATCATACGGCGGTCACGGGGAGAACGTCAAGAAACATTGACAGCTGGATGCTCAACCACGAGATGGTCAAAGAAATTGTCAACCGTGCAAGTAATGGAGCGGATATTTCCGTCATCGAGGGGGTCATGGGATTCTTTGATGGGAAAAATCCTCTAAATAATACGGGATCAACTGCCGAAATCGGTCTTGTCACCGAAAGTCCGGTCATTTTGGTCGTGAATTGTGCCAGCATGGCCCGTAGTGCGGCGGCCATTGTGAAGGGATTTCAATCGTTTCTGAATGAAGCCAATATTGTCGGGGTGATCGCTAATCGAGTGGGTAGCGAAGGACATTATAAAATCGTTCAAACCGCGATTGAGCAAGAATGCGGTATTCCCGTCCTTGGTTACTTGAAAAGAAACGAGGAACTCTCGATTCCAGAACGGCATTTAGGGTTGATACCCTCCGTTGAACGGGGGGAATTGGATCCATTTTTTGAGCAACTAGGTGAATTAGTTCTTGAAACCGTTGATGTAGATTCTATATATGACTTGGCACAAGCCCCCCTTTTAAAGGTAAAAGAATCTCAGTTTAAAAGAGCGGAGCAGGCAACTTTAAAAATTGCAGTCGCACGAGATGCCGCTTTTAATTTTTACTATCAGGAAAACCTCGACATGTTAGCAGCCGCCGGAGCCGAGCTAATCGAGTTCTCTCCATTAAAAGGTGAATGCCTGCCGGAACAAGTCGATGGCTTGTATATCGGTGGCGGTTTCCCAGAGGAATTTGCGGAAGAGCTTACCAATCAGACAGAGGTAAAAAACTCGATTCGAACGGCCATTGAAAAAGGACTTCCAACCTTGGCGGAATGCGGCGGGTTTATGTACTTAACTGAATCGTTGGAAAAAACGGATGAAACGAGTTACAAAATGGTCGGGATCATTCCTGGAAAGGTGAAAATGCAGACAAAACTAGCTGCTTTGGGATACCGAGAAATCACTGCAGAAGAAGAAAATTTCTTGTTAGCGGGAAATCTGAGTGCAAGAGGCCATGAATTTCACTACTCCACCTTTCATCCGAGAACGGTTTTTGAACCGGCCTACCAAACGAAAGGGATGCGTGGGTTTAAGCATGAGGGCTATAGGAAAGGGAATTTAATTGCAGGTTATACCCATTTTCATTTTGGCTCATGCCCTGAGCTTGTCGAAAATTGGGTGAAGAAATGTAAGGAGTTCAAACAAAATGACTAAAGCTTTCCCACTTATGTTTCAAGGTACCAATTCGGATGTTGGCAAAAGTGTTGTCGTGACCGCCTTTTGCCGGATATTCGCCCAGGACGGATATAAAACGGTTCCATTTAAATCACAAAATATGGCGTTAAATTCCTATATCACAGTGGATGGAAAAGAAATCGGCAGAGCACAAGGTGTTCAGGCCGAAGCCGCATGTATTCAGGCAACCACCGATATGAACCCGATTCTACTAAAGCCAAACCGAGATAACCAATCCCAAATTGTCGTCCATGGTAAACCATATAAAAATATGGAAGCAGGAAGGTACCGCCGGGAATTCTTTCAAACGGGATTGGAACTTATTCAACAATCACTGTCCACTCTGTCCCAAAATTATGAACGAATTGTCATTGAAGGGGCTGGTAGTCCGGCCGAGATTAATCTGAATGACCGGGAACTAGTTAATATGCGGGTCGCCAAAATGGCGGATGCCCCTGTGATTTTAATTGGGGATATCGAAAAAGGCGGAGTGTTTGCTAGTTTAGTAGGAACCCTTCAGCTAATGGAACCAGAGGACCGCGATCGAGTAATTGGTGTAATCATCAATAAATTCCGCGGTGATCTCAGCCTGTTAGAATCTGGATTAACGTGGTTTGAGGAGTATACAGGAAAACCCATTCTCGGCGTGATTCCTTACTTGCAGAATCTAAATATTGATGCCGAGGATTCTGTGATTTTAAATCAATATACATATACTCAAAATACTGAAAAAGAATTGGATATCGCGGTGATTCAGTATCCGAAAATCTCAAATTTCACCGATGTCGACCCGTTTTTTGCTGAGCCGGATTGTCATGTTCGTTTTATAACGAGAGCGGATCAATTACTAAATCCAGATTTAGTCATTCTCCCGGGCAGCAAGAATACAATTGAAGATTTACTGTTTTTACGAAAGAGCGGCATCTCTCAAAAAATAGCAGAATTACACAAAAAGAATCACTCCGTTCTTTTCGGGATATGCGGAGGCTATCAAATGCTCGGTGATAAAATTGAGGATCCGTTGGCGATCGAGTCTCTCCATAAAGAAATCGAAGGCCTTCAGTTACTGCCAATTGGAACTACTATTACGAAAGAAAAGACGACAATCCTATCAGATGGGAAGTTGCATCTTTTCGGAAAAAACTTTGATGTGACAGGTTACGAGATTCATATGGGTGAAACCGTGGCGACAGGAGCGTCCCAAGGGCTTATTTTTACAAATGAAAAATGGGATGGTTGTCATTCCCCAGACGAAACAATCATTGGTACTTATTTTCATGGGATATTCCATAATGATGAATTTCGTGAGGAATTACTTAATCAGCTTCGCCGTAAAAAGGGATTGGAGCCCATCCACATGCGTCCATCATTTAACCAATTGCGGGAAGAAGCGTTTGACCGGCTGGCAGAACATGTAAGAGCACACACTAAACTGGATGTCATTGAAGATTTAATGAAGGATTATCAAAAAAGGAGATCAAACAATGAATAGCGTTATCACAGGAATCCAGCCTCTTGATAGAGAAATGGGACAGCAAGTTCGTGAGTATATCGATACGTTAACCAAACCTCCGGGCAGTTTGGGGAAATTAGAGGAATTAGCCATTCATCTGTCGGAAATGACATCTGAAGCATTCCCGGTCGTGTCACCGCCCGGTGTGATAGTTTTTGCCGCTGATCATGGTGTAGTCGAAGAAGGGGTGTCCGCTTTCCCTCAGGAAGTTACCGTGCAAATGGTCAAAAACTTTTTAAACAGCGGTGCGGCCATCAATGTTTTTAGCCGACAAATCGGAGCCATGTTTGAAGTCGTCGATATCGGTGTGGCAGCAGATATTGATGCTAACGGGTTTGTGAATCGAAAAATTCGCTATGGAACCAACAATTTTTGCCAACAAGATGCAATAACAAGAGCAGAGGCCGAACAAGCCATTACAGTTGGCTATGAACAGGCGGAACAGATGATTAAACAGGGAATCAAATGCCTAATTGTTGGTGAAATGGGGATCGGTAATACGACGTCAAGCAGTGCGATTGCAGCGGTTTTAAGCGGCAAGGACATCGATGTACTCGTCGGCCGAGGAACAGGGATTGCACAAGAAAAAATTCGTCATAAACAAGAGGTCATCACAAGGGCGTTAAAGGAAAGGAACCCTGACCGAAATAATCCCATCGATATCTTAGCAAAAATTGGAGGTTTGGAAATTGCCGGAATGACAGGTGCAATGCTCTCCGCCGCTCAAAACCGGATTCCGATATTAATAGATGGGTTTATTTGCACGATTGCAGCTCTTTTGGCAAGGGAAATCTGTGAGACAGCAGCGGAGTATATGATTGTCGGCCATCGTTCCGTCGAGCCTGGACATGAAATTGCGCTGCAGTTATTAGGTAAAAAGCCACTTCTTGATTTAGATTTGCGGCTAGGAGAAGGAAGTGGGGCCGCAATGGCCTTTCCAATCTTACAATCAGCAACCTTAATGTTAAAAGAAATGGCCACTTTTGCATCGGCTGGAATTTCAAATGAGTAATTTAGGAAGGAGCTAGAAGATGATAAATGGAAAAGTGTATCTTGTTGGTGCTGGACCAGGAGACCCTAAGCTAATTACGGTTTACGGGATGGAGTGTATCCAACAGGCGGATGTAATTTTATATGACCGTTTAGTAAATGAGGAACTGCTCAAGTATGCAAAGGCGGAGGCAGAGTTGATATTTTGTGGAAAACTGCCAGGAAAACATCATATCATTCAAGATCAAATTCACCAGCTGTTAATTGAAAAAGCCAGTCAGGGCAAGACTGTCACCAGATTAAAAGGAGGCGATCCTTGCATTTTTGGCCGTGTCGGTGAAGAAGCGGAAATTCTTGCAGAACATGGGATTCACTATGAAATAGTGCCGGGGATTACAGCTGGTATTGCAGCACCTGCTTATGCCGGAATTCCTGTGACCCACCGCGATTATGCTTCCACCTTCGCGATCGTCACAGGCCACGGCCGTGCAGAAAAGGGTGCGGATCAATTAAATTGGTCAGCTCTCGCTCAAGGAATCGATACGATTGCCTTTTATATGGGAATTGGGAATTTACCTTATATTGTTTCGAGATTAATAGAGAACGGAAAAAGCCCTGATACGAAAGCAGCCGTTATCCAATGGGGGACCACGGCCAAGCAGAAAACGGTGACCGGGAGTTTAAAGGATATCGAAGTCCGGGTTCTAGAAGCCGGGATTACTCATCCTGCGATTGTTCTCGTTGGTGATGTGGTTGGTCTTCGCGAGAAATTACGCTGGTTTCAAGAAGCTGATGAAAAACAATTAGTTGGAATAGGGAGGGTCTAAGATGTCGATTTTAGTGGAAATCAAAAGCCGAAGAGCAATCCGTGATTATGCGGCTCGAGAGGTAGAGGACGAAAAGATTCACACCTTATTAGAAGCAGCGACATGGGCACCGAATGACCGGATGCGTGAACCATGGAGCTTTTATGTGATTAAAGGCGAAGCAAAAAAACGCTATGAAGCGTTGGCCTATGAATATCTATTGGAACGCTTTCCAACCAAACCAAATTTAATCGAAAGCTCCTTAAAGGTACTAAAAACAACACCGGTCCATATCGTCGTTACCGCTGACATCGTTCCAGACGATGAAGAGGCCTCTGCCGATAATGAATATGCCGTATGCTGTGCGATCCATTCGATGTGGCTTTCCGCCAAAGAATTAGGATTAGGTCTGGTTTGGCGGACAAGGGGAGTCGGACTTGTTCGTGACCATCGAATGTATGAGTTTATTGGCTCACCCGAAAACAAGAAAATCATCGGAAATTTGTTTATCGGTTATCCCGATTCAGAAGTATTAAAAAAGGCGAAAGTTCCGGCTAGGACATCCTTTGAAGAAAAGACAGTCTGGTTGTAATGAGGAGGAAAGCGTATGGAAGAGGTAACTGAAAACAAAGCAAAGCGCGGTCTTACACTAGTTTACACCGGTGATGGAAAAGGGAAGACGACAGCAGCCCTTGGGCTCGCAATTCGTGCCGCGGGTCGGGGAAAACGAGTGCTTATGATTCAATTTATTAAATCGCCTGATCGAACGTACGGGGAAAAAATTACGTTCGAAAAATTAGGGATTGAAATCGTGCAGACAGGAATCGGCTTTACGTGGACGAAAACACCAGAGGAACATCGGGTAGCCCTAAAAACCGCTTGGTCTTTTACAAAAGAAAAGGTCCAGTTTGGCAGCTATGATGTTGTCATTTTAGATGAACTAAATAATGCGCTCGCAATTGATAAATTTCCGATTGACGATGTCCTTCCGTTAACAGAAGTTATTGAGTTGATTCAGAAGCGCCCTAAGGGGATGCATTTGGTGATTACCGGACGGTCAGCCAAAGAGGAAATCATCGCTTGTGCGGATTTAGTAACCGAAATGAAGCCAGTTAAGCATTATTATAACGAAGGAATTCCTGCCGTGAAGGGAATTGAGTTTTAATGATCTATATTGAAAAATTTGGTCATGGTGGCGATTTACTGACGGCAAAACAATTGTTTGGTAAAGATTCATCGCAGCTGTTAGATTTTAGTGCGAATATCAATCCACTTGGTCCACCTGCTAGTGTAATTGAGTTGATAAAGGAGCAACTGGAGTCGATCGTCCATTATCCCGATCCCGCCCATCGTGTTCTTAAACAAAAGCTGGCGGAAAAACACTCCGTTTCACCAGAACAGATTTTGATAGGAAATGGAGCAGCAGAGTGTATCGCCCTTACGATTTTAGGATTGCAACCTGAAACAGTGGGGGTTGTATATCCTTGCTTCTCGGAATACGAAGAGCTTGCTAGAGCTTATGGTGCTACCATCAATTCATTGGTCGGCAGGGTAGAAAATGATTTTAAGCCTGATCAATCGGAATTCCTTCAATTAATAGCGAAAACCGATCTTGTATTTGTAGGACATCCCAACAATCCCACTGGTGTAACATATTCAAAGGAAGAACTTGTCGAGATGGCAGAACAGGCAAAGAAGACAAATACATATTTGATAATAGACGAGGCATTTATTGATTTTCTTCCGATCGAAACACGAGTCACGCTGCTTGAGGAATTGCAACGTTGGAAACAAGTAATCCTAGTTCGCTCGATGACAAAGTTCTATGCGATCCCTGGTCTCCGGCTGGGGTATATGGTGGCCGATCCAAGCCTGATATTAAAGTTTCAGGCGAAACAAGTAACTTGGAGTGTCAACCAAATGGCACTATTGGTTGGTGAAGCGGTCCTAAACGAAAAGGTATACGAGGGAGAAACGATTACCCTAATTCAGGAGCAAAGAAGCCTTGTCAAACTAGCCATTGAAGAAAAACTTGGGTGGAAGGTTTTTCCCGGTCAAGCCAATTTTCTGTTAGTTAGGATAACAGCTGGCACGGCGGCTGAATTACAGTGGCGCATAGGTCATAAAGGAATCTTAATACGCTCCTGTACCATGTATCCGGGGCTAACGGATCAGGATTTTCGGATTGCGATTCGAACCGAAGAAGAAAATCAATGCTTAATCCAAGCCTTAATTGAAGTAAGTAAAGAGGTGAATCCATCATGACCTTAACCTATGTAACTGGAGGAATTCGCTCCGGGAAGAGTGAATTTGCGGAACGCTTGGCTTTCAGTCATACAGGTAGAGTCCTTTATGTTGCATTCGGAGTTCAAGCCGATCAAGAAATGGTGAAAAGAATTGATAGCCATAAGAAGCGGCGCCCAAGTGAATGGGACTTATTAGAAAAACCGAACGAACTAACTTCTGTTCAAACCGTCTATCAAGGCTACGATGTTATTTTAGTTGATTGTATTTCTTCGTGGCTGTCCAATCATTGTATGTGGTTAACGGATCAGGAACTCAAGGAAGAAAACAAGATAACCAGTTTAATAGAGGAAGTAGATCGTTGGATTAAGGTGATACAAGAAAATCATCAGCATGTGATTGTTGTTTCTAATGAGGTAGGTCTAGGTGGTGTCGCATTATCGTCGTTGGGGCGTTTTTTTCAGGATGTTCTAGGAAAAATCAATCAATTATTAGCAGCCGAAGCAGATGAAGCATACACCGTTTTTTCCGGTCTGCAACTAAGGCTAAAATAATGAACCTGGCTACCAGTCAAGTAAACTATCTTCCAACCCCTTTTTTTGCAGGCACCGCCACCTCCATTGGGAATACAATTGGCTGCCTTGTTTATGAGGCCACATGTGAAGCAGTAATGAGTCAGGAGGGCTGAGAATTCGATGTTAGTTCATGCCATTAATATTGTTATTGCTTATTTTATTGATCGAATCATTGGTGACCCCCGAAAGCTGCTACATCCGGTGGTCATCATTGGGAAGTCTATTAGTCGTTTGGAAAAAGCGATTCGTTTTTTCATCGTTAAGGAAAGGTATTTGAAACTGGCAGGACTCTTATTTCCTATTTTGATTGCTGGCGGCAGCTATTTAATCGTTGCTTTGCTGCTTTGCGGCCTCAATCAGGTGAATCACGTTCTTGCTGTCATTGCGGAAATCTGGTTAATTTCAACGACCATCGCGACAAAAGGATTGGCTGATGCAGGGTTGGAAGTATTCCAACACTTGAAAAATCAGGATTTAAGGGCTGCACGTAAAAGTCTGGGAATGATTGTCGGAAGAGATACAGAAAACCTCGAGGAAAGTGAAATTTCGCGGGGGGCAGTGGAAACCGTAGCCGAAAACATTGTCGATGCCATTATATCACCGTTATGCTTTGCCCTTATCGGGGGTGCCCCGCTTGCAATGTTGTACCGAGCGGTTAATACGTTAGATTCGATGGTAGGATATAAGAATGAAAAATATCAAAACCTAGGCTGGGCCTCGGCCCGACTAGATGATCTATTAAACTATTTGCCTGCCCGGTTAACGTTTGGAATGATGCTGCTTGCTTGTTCGATTAAACGTCTCAATATACTAGGCGCTTGGAAAATGATGAAACGGGATGCTAAACTTCATCCGAGTCCAAATAGCGGTATCCCAGAAGCGACAATCGCAGGAGCGCTTCAGATACAACTTGGAGGAACGAATTATTATTTCGGTAAAGTCTCTGAACGGGCAAAGATGGGCGAACCATTACGGAAGATCAAAGCAGATGATATTTTACTTACAGTAACAGTTATGAAAACTACCTCCATTATCTGTGTCGTATTATTTATGGTACTTGCGATATTAGTGGAGCTGGGCATGAAGTAAGGGGATAGGAGCCTGAACAATGAAACTAGGAAGAGGAAGCTGCAATGGCACATTTGGAGAATTGGTCCAAGGTATCATGAAAGAGCGTCCGTTTTTAATCACTTTGCCTATCCGGAGTTTACGAAGTGAGGCTAGATTTGTTCCAGACACAAACGTTTCCCGGATAAGGGTTGTAAATTCCAAAATGAAAGCGAAGAAAGCGGGTGAATCATTACTCCAACTTTTTGGGATAAGAGGAGGTGGGTATCTTGAAATCCATTCCAATATCCCAACCGGCAAGGGGATGGCTAGTAGTTCAGCGGATATTGTTGCTTCATTAAGAGCAATTGCTGACAGCTATAGTATTCCGCTCACAAATGAAATGATCTCGATGATTGCCGCAAAAGTGGAACCTACCGATGGGGTAATGTATGAGGAAGTCGTGGTGTATGAATATATTCACGGGCAACTGATTGCAAGCTTTGGGACCTTACCCCCATTCATTCTCGTTGGTATCGATCTTGGGGGTATGATCAAAACAATAGAATTTAATGAAGTGCCGAAAGTATACAGCCAGGACGATCAACAGCAATTAATTAAAGCTTTTGATCTAGTTTCAAAAGGGTTTAAGGAACAAAATATAACTTATATTGGGGAGGCGGCAACCCTCAGTGCAAGGGTGAATCAAAAAATATTGCCAAAGCCTGTTTTTCCTCTATTAGTTCAGTTGGCCGATCGCTACCAGGGCGGAATCGTTGTCGCCCACAGTGGAACGGTCGCGGGTATTTTACTAGATGGAAATCTTCCAAACAGTGAATTGGTGGTTTCACATTTAATTAGGGAAATGTCACTCGCTTACAAGGGTGTACCTTTAAATTTATTTCATTATGAAAGTAAGAAATAGATAATGATTTGAATGATTCACAAAGTTTGATTACAAAAGGGTGGTAACATGTTTAGTCAAGAGGAACGAGAAGTGATTTACGTTTTCATTAATAAAAGGAGAGTTGGCCGCACTTTTCTCCCGGATGTCCTCTAAAATCCTCAATCTGTCAAAGGTTTAGGATTGATTTTTTATGTTGCAACTGTTTAAAAAAGGGAGGAATTTTTTAATGGAAACAGTATCAATGTTTTTCCTTGTTTTTGTATTGGGGCTTCGGCATGGGTTGGATGCTGATCATCTTGCTTTTATTGATGGACAAACCCGTTTTAATTGGAAAATGGGCAGTTCGTTCGCACGTTGGGTGGGGACATTATTTTCATTGGGTCACGGAGGAATGGTAGCATTAACAGCAGGTATTTTAGGAATGGTGATAAAGAATTTTTCATTCCCAGCTTATTTTGATAATATTGCATCATGGGTGTCGATTTTTTCTTTATTCCTTATTGGAACGTTAAATACGTATAATCTGTTACGCACTAGAAACAATCACGAAGAGTTTCAACTTAGCGGACTAAAGGGAAAGTTTATCCCAAAAATTGCGAAGGGGACTACAAATCCTTTTCTTATTATTTTAGTAGGGGCTTTGTTTGCCTTGGCTGCTGAGACAGTAAGTCAAACCGCCGTCTGGTCTTTGGCGGCTGGAAGTGTAAGTAAATATACCCCTTTATTTTTAGGGCTAGTTTTTATGTTTGGGATGATGATTACGGATACAATTGATTCGATGATTGTCTATAAAATGGTGAACCAGTCCAGCAAAATCGGTCAAGCTGCGTCAAGACTAATGGGTTGGGTGATTGTCGTCTTGGCATACGGAGTTTCCTTCTATCTGGCATTTACTTTTTTTAACCCTTGGGCAGAACTCGATTTCGAAATCGTGGGAGTCATTCTTTTCATTTTCTTAGTCGCATCATTTATCTTTATAAGCGTTTACTCCAAAAAACAGAATCACGAAATAAATACTACGAATTAATTAGATAAGCTCTGACAATTTTATAGTGTCAGAGCTCTTTTAATCTCTATAGTAATCGTCCATAAAATTGCGAAAAATATGAATCTATTGGGATAAGATTAAGGAGATGTACCGTGAAATTGTTGCTTATGGAACGGCTGTAGTAGTCGAGAAAATATAATAAAAAAACCTTGTCATTTCAAGGTTTTTTTATTTCACTTTTTATAGAATTAAATATAAATAAAAAAAGTGCGGACAAATTTTCGGACACAAACCAGACTGTTCCAATAATGGAACCAGATAGCTTATACAATTTAACTAATGTAGATTCACAATATATCGAAGGAATGAGAAAAGGAATTGTAGCATTCAGAATAAACATCTCAAAAATTGAAGCGAAAGCTAAATTAAGCCAAAATCATCCCGTGGAACGACAAGAGTTAATCATTAGGCAACTAGAAACCAGTTCCCAACAAGATAATATTCAGGTAGCATCACTAATGAAGAAAAATCTACAGAGATAGCGGCAGCATTAAAAGATGTTATTAATCTAGATAGGATGTAGAGTGAAGAAATAAAAAGAACCCTTGAGCCAGGGTTCTTTTTAGATTGACATCACGATAATAGATATAAGAAATAACATCATATGAATAACGGAGTATCTAAACATCCATTTCGCCCAATGTGCTTCGTTTTGTGTAGCAAATCCCCTGATCGATAAAATTATCCATCCAATATTTAAAAGTGTCATAAATCCGATGAAAAACAAACCAAGGGATTTCATGAAGAATGGCATTGGAATTAAACAGATAAGATAAAATAGTAGATGGATTTTTGTTTTCTTGACGCCTGATACAACAGGTAACATGGCGAATCCTGCCCGTTTGTAATCATCAAATCTTCGTATAGCGATGGAATAAGTATGAGGCATTTGCCAAATGAATACGATGAGTGCCATCATCATAGGAATAAGTTGAAAGCTACTAGATAACACTGACCAACCGATTAACGGTGTTACACATCCTGATATGGCACCAATAATCGTGTTCCATGAGTATTTTTGTTTACTCCAAAAAGTGTACAAGACCACATAAAAAAACCAACCAACGAATGAAAATAGTAACACTTCGGCATTAGTAAAAAGCAATATAAAAAATCCCATTATACTTGTTGTAACTCCTAAAGTTAAAACAAACTTCTTGCTGAACTCTCCAGTAGCACTCGGTCTATTTTTAGTTCGCTCCATTTGTTTATCTAAATCGGCTTCGTACCAATTATTCAACATTAAAGCACCAGCAATGACAAAGGCACTTCCTATTAATGTAACAAAGAAAGAGGCAATATGTGCAGCAAGTGGAAGATGATTGATATGCGATGATAAAAAATATCCTGCCAACACAGGAAGCACATTGATAACAAAGACTTTCCCTTTAATGAGGCTGATTAGGTTTTTAAAGAAATTTTTAGATGATTTTGTTTGAATTTGATTCATATATATTCCTCTCTTTTTTTATCCAAAAGACTATTCATTCTAGCACAAATATTCTCCAAAAGCTCATGGTTTATTTTTGAATTTCTAATACCACCGCCTGAAACATGTTTATACAAGTAGGGGGGTGAACAGTTTAGTTGACTGAATCAAGTTCCTCCACGGATGTGACATTCTACCCCGACTAATGTAAATAATAAGACCTTAAAGCATTCATGTCACAATATTTGCCTATTCAACCACTTTGACTACCATTTTGGGATCTTATTTGGATTATTAATTATCTCGATTGCACATAGGAGAAGTGTAGGGGATTAAAGATGTGGTCTACATAATTATTTAAGATTTTGTCTTATTCAGTCGCTCCAAGGAATAAGCAAAAGATGTAATGATGCATAAAACAATTTCAAATTATTTTTAATTCCAATACATGAGTGCATAGACCTCTCAAAAAAAAATTGTTATAATCAAATTCATAAGGGAACTGGTAATTAATTCTGTAGTAAGCTAATCAAACTAATATTTTATTTTTTTGGTTTGTTATTAAAATTATGAATATGAACATCCAAATGCTTCTTTCCTGTTTTTTTAGTTAATAGTTATTTAGCTATCTAACGGACAAAATGACGGACATAATTTTGTGAGTAGCTTGTTTAGTATTGTAATACCAATACTTTTAGGGGGTCTGTCTACATGAAGTACAATATGAGTGGAATTGTAGCATATGGAACGGCTGTAGTAGTCGAGAAAATATAATGGAAAAATTTATTTTCGGTTTTTATGGTCTCCAAATTTTATTTCTCATTATTTGTTTATTGCTAGGTTACTTTATTTACGATAAACGATTTAATCGAAATCATGGAAATCAGATACCAGAAGGATTTCAACGAACTAGCGAAGTGAATATTGATCCTGTAACAGGGGAGAAAACAAGAGTTTACTATAATCCAGATACAGGTGAACGATTTTATAAAAAAGAAAAGTGATATTTAAAAACGCCCTTTTAGGGCGTTTTAGTGTGTAGACATAGTACAAAAAACTTGGGTTTCAGACTGATTGCAAGCGCTTGTCTTTCGAGGCGTGAAGTCTGGTGAGGAGCGGAGTTACCTTAGACGGTAATGAGCACCGCAGACAGGCGAAGCAACGAAGAAAGCGAGCGTTTGTCAACAGTCTGAAACGCCCTTTTGGGGCGTTTTTGTCTGAAAATCAAGTTAATTTGATAGTCGAGTTAATCAATTCAAGCATATCATCAAAATCAAATGGAGATTTTGATTTTACGGTCTCAGCAAATTGAGATACAAGTTTTAATGTTTCAATACTTTCGATTGGATGGTGGCCAGCAGCACTTTCAGCGGATAGCATGACTGCATTCGTCCCATCCATCACAGCTTGAAATACATCAGTTACTTCAGCTCGTGTTGGAATTGAATTTTCTACCATTGATTGAAGCATCTGAGTTGCTGTGATCACATATGTACCATTTGAATTACACTCATGAATCATTGCTCTTTGTAAGAGAGGAATCCATTGATAAGGTAATTCAACACCTAAATCACCACGAGCAATCATAATTGCATCAGTTTCTTTATTAATTTCTTGGAAATTTTTTATTGCTTCGATCGTTTCAATTTTTGCGATTAACTGAGGTGTTTTACCACTTTTTGAATTCATAAAACTTCTAATTTCTTGTAAATGTGATGCACGACGAATAAATGAGCATGCAATATAGTCTAAACCTTCTTGCAAAATGAATTCGATGTCTTTTCGGTCTTTTTCAGTAATAGCAGGTAAACTTGTAACGACTCCTGGTAAATTAACCCCTTTATGCGAAGAAATTTCGCCACCAGTTTTTACAGAAGTGACAATCTTATTTTGTTCTATCTTATCAACTAATAACTCCACTGCACCATCATTAATTAATATACGATCTCCTTGTTTAACATCATTTATTAAACCTTTATAATCTACACTTGCTTGATTACGATCACCTGTAATTTCATCAATTAAGAGTGTAAAAGTTTGATTAGGTTCAAGATTGATTTTTTCCCCTTCAATTTTTCCTAAACGAATTTTTGGACCTTGGAGGTCTCCTAAAATCTTGATATCTTTTCCTGTCTCTTTTCTGATTGATTTTAATAGTTCGATGACATTGTGATGACTTTCATGTGTTCCGTGTGAAAAATTGAGTCTTGCGATCGTCATGCCATGCTCAATCAATTCAGACAATATTTTTTTATCAAAACTAGCTGGTCCAATCGTACAAATTCGATCAATGGTCATTTGATATCGCCTCCATATACTGGAATTATTATACCCAAGATTAAGTAGAAGAAATCTAACTGATTTTTAAAGTGATAGATAAAGACTATGAGTTATTTTAAAAATTATCTGAAAGGATGTCAGAATGATTAACAATTCTGCTACTCAAAAATTTGAAACAAACCGATTAATTCTTAGAAATGAGTCATAGTAACAGTAATTAAAGGTGTGCATAAATCAGTTGAAGAAACGATTGAACAGTTTCAAAAAAGAATATCTTAAATAATCTACATTTCTAAATTTTGACATTTTTCTACGTTATGTAGAAGGAATTCATGTAACTTTTGTAGAACACTACTATTCGATCAAAATTTAAGATGAGGTGAATCTACTGATGATTAAACAAGATGAAATAAAAATTGTAATTGGAGCAGGTGAATATAACAATAATCCAACATGGATTCAAACTCAGGAAGAAGAACTTAATTTATTAGTTAGGTCGACTTGGGAAAATAAATTTGAGAAAAATTCGGTTTCAGCTATTTTAGCTGAACATGTTTGGGAACACCTTACATATGATGAAGGTTTAGAAGCTGCTAAAATTTGTTATGAATATTTAAAACAATCAGGCTATATTCGTTGTGCTGTACCAGATGGATTTTTTCAAGACGAAACATATCAAAGTATTGTTAAAGTGGGAGGACCTGGACCAAAAGATCATCCTGCTGCAAGTCATAAAATAGTATATAACTATAAAACACTAATTAACATGTTTGAAACAGCGGGTTTTGAAGTTAAACTACTAGAATATTGTGATGAAGAAGGAAATTTTCAGTTTAATGAATGGAATGGTAAGGAAGGTGTTATTTTCCGTTCAAAAAAATATGATCCTAGAAACCACGGGGAAAAAATCCTGTTTCCTTCAATCATTGTAGATGCAGTAAAACGATAATTTAACAAAAAATCATATTATTAAATACAAAGAACTGAAGGATTACTTCAGTTCTTTAAAATAGACTATATTAGTAGATCATTATATCTCTGATTTCTTTCGTTATTCGTTCGATTTGACCTTGAAACATCATAGAAGGGATGAAAATCGAATCTTCAGGATGGTTTATTACTAGATAAGCACTATGTGATGGTGTTTCTTTATAGCGGTATTGTAAATTAACACGTGTAATATGATGAGCAGGAATCGTTCGCTTAAAACCCCAATGTTCGTATGTAACTCCGTGATCGTTTATCCTAATAACCATACTACGAATATAACCGATATAAGCTAGAAAGCTTAAGCTTACCAAAGTCATGATCATATATGACTTAATCGTATTAGGAAATCCATGCTTTTGTACATAAATGATGAAAGTGACCATACAAATTGCAAACAATATAGAAACTAAAAAATTGGAAAGCCTTCCACTACTTCTAAATTCCACCTTTGATACACCTCTTTCATATTAATATAGTTTGGTCTAAAAACTTTTAATATTAACAATTAGGATGATCTCTTTTAGTATGAATTAATAATCATTTTTATTAATGAGTCTTATCCACTCTAATAGAAGTAGTAATCAAACAATCTTTCTTTTCTATTAAAATAAAGAATACAAGTGTAAGGAGTATATGATGAAAATACAACCTCAGAAATTTACGGAAAATGGCCTTCAATATATTATTAGACATGCAGTACTTACTGATGCTAAACAATTATCTAATTTAAGAGTACAGATTGACGGAGAGACGGAAAATTTAGACAGGGAAGCAGGAGAAGCATTTATTGATCCAAAAGGCTTTGAACAATTAATTATCTCAGATACAGAAACTATTAAAAATTTATTTTTAGTAGCAGAAGTAGAAGATAAAATAATAGGTTTTTCTAGATGTGAAGGTAATCAAGTGAACTACCCACCACTTAGTTAACCTTTCGGTCTACTTGAAGTGGGGGCTTCTCGACTTATTGTTGCTTTTACTAGCCAACGAAAACTGACCGAGCTAACCCTCTTGTTCCAAGAGTTTTTGTTTCTATGCTAATACTAATAGGCGAATACCTTCATTTTTGATATTGACTGCTGAATTGTAGTCACGATCTGAAGCATAACCGCATGAACAATGGTAGGTGCGTTCAGATAGTTTCATCATTTTTTCTGAACCACAACAAGAACACTTCTTAGTGGAAGGATACCACTTATCAATTTTCACAAGCTGTTTTCCTTGTTCTTTTAGTTTGTAGGCTAAGAAAGCAGTGAACATACCCCAACCATTGTCGTGAACGCTTTTACCAAAGTGTAGGGCTTGAGACATTCCTTTCATGTTCAAGTCCTCAATCACGACAGCATCAAAGTTAGAAGCTAATTCTTTTGACTTATGGTGAAGGAAATCTTTGCGTTGGTTCGCTACTTTCTCATGAAACTTAGCCACTACTAGACGTTGCTTATTCCAACGTGTAGAACTTTTTTTACGCTTAGAAAGAATCCGTTGTGCTTTTGCTAATTTTTCTGACATAACACGATAGTAGCGAGGATAATTGGCTTTCTCATTCTCGCTACTCACATATAATTCAGCCATCGCAAAGTCTAATCCAATAACGTTTTTCACTTCTTTTTGTACAATTTCTTTTTCGTATTCAGTCAAAATAGAAACATAGTATTTACGAGTAGAGGTCATAGAAATCGTGCATGACTTGATTATGTGGTCTTGTGGAATTTTTCTATGTTGTCTGATTCGTACCATTTTTAGCTTTGGTAATTTGATATGGCGAGCAAATAACATTATGTTTCCGTTTACGAAATTGGTTGTATATGAATTTCTACCATTTTTTTTCTTGAATGTAGGAAAGTCATTGTGTCCACTAAAGAAATTCTTATATGAAGTTTGCAAATTTAGTTGAGCGTTTGCCAAGGCTAAAGAATCAACTTCTTTTAACCACTCAAATTCTGCTTTGTATTTTGCAGGAGTTGGAAACTTTTGTTTCTTTAGTTGTTCTTTATCGTCTTTGTATTTCTCGTATGTTTCTTTTCGTTCTGCCAACATTTTGTTGTATACGAATCTCACACAACCGAAAGTTTTTTGCATAAGAAATGCTTGTTCTTCTGTTGGGTATAATCGAAACTTATATGCTTTATTGTGCTTTGTCATATCATTGCACCTCACTTTTGACCTTGATTTTCAATGTATTTCTTAATGGTATCTATAGGAGCACCGCCTGTTGTTAGCAGACGTAAACTTCTTGAAATTCATCTCCCACCTACTCATTGGGCTATCGACCTTCATATTCCTTGAGGATGGGAGACTTCTTTCGGAAATCTATTAAAAAACGTTAAGGTACTTTCTGATGGGAAATTTAATTATACGATTTTAATGGGTAGATTTAAGGAATGAATTTAAAAAATAGTCGATAAATTGGCTCTTTTTTGCAACCATTTGATAAATTAAATTAATACCTAAGTATTATAAGAGGGGTTATTATAAAATACATTTTTAATATTATAAAATGAATTTTCTGGAAAATCCACTTTTTTATACCTTTACTAGGAGTTGAGCAAATCTGAAAAAATTAAATAAAAATCCTCTATTAAAAACGTATTGGTGATCTCTATTATTACCTTCTTTTAAATTTGAAGGAATGAAAGACTTGAAGTAGAAAATATTAAAAGGGAACTTAATCGTGACCATCTTGTGAAGCTAAATCAGATTGACATCAAGAGGTAAAAAGAAGAAGAGATTAGATCAAAATATAAGAAGAGGTGTTTCTATTGATTTTAGGTATCAACCCTTTTTTAATATAAAATGGAAATGGACAAGAAGCTGTTACATTTTACAAAGATGCTTTCAATACAAAGACCCTTACTCTTCAAAGATTTGGCGACATGCCAGGGGAAGAAAATACAAATCTAACTGATGAAGAAAAAAATCGTATCTTACATGCACATCTCAAAGTAGGTTCAACAGATATAATGATTTCAGATACTTTTACAGGTCTACCTTATCAAATTGGCGACCAAACCACCCTAGCTATTTTAATTAATGATGTTGAAACAACAAAAGAAGTATTTGGTAAATTACAAGATAGAGGAAAAGTAATCATATCGTTACACGAAACATTTTTTGGAGTCCTTTATACGGACAAGTAACCGATAAATTCGGTGTTACATGGCAAGTTTCAACACAGTCAGCTCAATAGTTGAATGATACTTTCTGTAAAACTACAGCGTTCGATACTGTTCCAAACTGACGCGCTACGATACATAGAGAGAAGCGTTAGAGTTGGAAAAGATAGATCCTTATTTGGAAGATAAAAACGGGGGATATGAATTAGCATTGTAAAGGAACTGAAGAGCATTCAGCTCCTTTTTCAATATCATGCGTTAGTTGAATAGTAAGTTACTTTTTTTCATTTGAAGTGGCTTTGGCTGAACCTGTGAATGGATTAATTTCATAAGAAAGATCTCTACCGGCCTCTTTTTCTTCTTGGTGAATTCTCTTTCCTAAAGATGCATAATAGCAAATCCATGCACCCAACGCTAAAATACCACCAATTGTTGTAATCCAAAAAGCCATTTAATTTCCCTCCAAAAAGTTCCAAATGAGAAATACGTATGTGTTTATTCTCTAAAAAGAATATTATTTTTATGCTTAAAAAATCCGAGAATAAAAGATGAACATTACATTTCAGGTGGGATTTTATATGTAACTTTTCCTTCTCCGTCTAAAAATTCCATACGAGGAATATCATTTTCGTCTACTACCATTCTAATTCGAGGTTTTCCTTTGCTATCTGATAGTTGAACTGTTACTTCTCCTTTGGAATTCTTCCCCATAAAGGCTCGAGGCGTATTTCCTTCCCAAATATTTTCTAACTCTTTATCAATTTCCTTTTCCGTAAGTGCAGAGTTTTGTATACTATGCGTTCTTTCTAAAAGATCTGGTAAAGGTGTATTAGGTCTATCATAAATTGAAATTCCATAATTTCTTTGATCATTCACATCAATATAATGCATTTGTACAACTTGATCTTGTTTATATTGATCAAAAGTTAATGATGCGTATGATTCATAGTTTCCTATTTCATCTTTTTTACTTCCAAATATAAGTCCTCCACACTCATCACCTTCTCCGTTATAAAACATTAATCCAGCAATAGGATCTTTTTGCCTGTGACCTGGAAGAATATCTTTTCCATCCATAATTGCAGGTGGGATGTTATCATTATTAAAAATTCTCATTCTTACAGTTCCATCTTTATCGACAATATTTATATTTTCAACATTAATGCTTTTGAAATCAGACATAAAAATTCCTCCTATCTATCCGTATATAGGAGTATTTATATATACCCATTATTTTCCTTTTTTTCGAACTTCATAATAAAATCCTTATATACCACTAAAATGCCAATTAATAGAATAAGAAAATCAACAATCGCCTTTAACAAAGCCTAATATTTTAAAAAAAGCCGTTTTGTCTTGCGTTTTTCAAGTATAATGAATCATACTCAATAAATGAATATGATTTTTCTAAGAGAGAATTCTATACATATATCGAAAAAAACATAAAACGAGGTTAAGAAATGACTAAAAGAAGTTATGCGGATTATCATCTAAGTGAGGAAATTAAAAGAGCACTTGCTGTTTTAAAATACGAAACTCCAACTGAAGTTCAGAGTGAAGTGATTCCATTAGCAATGGAAAATCAAGATTTAATCGTAAAATCTCAAACAGGAAGCGGTAAGACTGCCTCTTATAGTATTCCTGTTTGCGAAATGATTGAATGGGAGGAAAAAAAACCACAAGTTTTAATTCTAACTCCAACGAGGGAACTTGCAGCTCAAGTCCGCGAAGATGTTACGAATATTGGCAGATTTAAACGGATAAAAGCGGTGGCCGTCTATGGTAAAGAACCGTTTAGTAAACAAAAGGTAGAATTGGAACAAAAAACACATGTAGTAGTTGGTACGCCTGGAAGGGTCATGGACCATCTTGAAAGAGGAACCCTTGATATAGATCAAATAAAATATTTAATCATCGATGAAGCTGACGAGATGCTTAATCGAGGCTTTATTGATGAAGTAGAAGCAATCATTGATCAGTTACCTTTAAACCGTGTTACGATGGTTTTTTCTGCTACCTTACCTAAAGATGTTGAAAATCTCTGCCATAAATATATGAAAGAACCTACTCATATAGAAATTGAATCAACTGGTGTAACTGCAAATACAATTGAACATTTTTTAATTGAAGTGAAAGAAGAAGAAAAGATTTCACTTCTTAAAGACGTCACTGTTGTAGAAAACCCAGACAGCTGCCTAATTTTCTGCCGGACTAAAGAAAACGTAGATGCAGTTTATAGTGAATTGGAAAAAGCTAATTATTCATGTGAAAGACTACATGGAGGACTGGAACAAGAAGACAGGTTTGCTGTAATGGATGGATTTAAAATAGGGAACTTCCGCTATCTAGTAGCAACCGATGTAGCTGCTAGAGGTATTGATATTGATAATGTAACGTTAGTCATCAACTATGACGTTCCTATGGAAAAAGAGAGCTATGTACACCGTACTGGTAGAACTGGTCGTGCCGGAAATAAAGGAAAAGCAATTACGTTTTCGACAAAGTTTGAAGGAAAGTTCGTTAAAGCAATTGAAAATTACATCGGTTTTGAGATACCTACTATAGAAGCTCCTAGTCATCAAGAGGTGATTAGTCGAAAAGCAATCTTTGAAGAAAAACTTAACAGCAGGCGAGTGGTAAGAAATAATAAAACAGCTCGAATTAACCAAGATATTATGAAACTCCATTTCAGCGGCGGAAAAAAGAAGAAAATTCGTGCTGTTGATTTTGTTGGAACAATTGCAAAAATCCCTGGAGTTACAGTAGAGGATATCGGTATTATTTCTATTCATGATCAAATGTCATATGTTGATATTCTGAATGGAAAAGGGTCATTAGTTTTACAAGCCATGGAGAATGCGACGATTAAAGGAAAAAAATTAAAAGTGAGTAAAGCTATTAAATAAAGAAGTAAAGTTTATGGACTTAATCATTCAAACATAAAAATTATTCAATTCTTGAATTAAATTACAAAAAAAGTCGATTTTCCCAATTTGAATTGTTAACGGAAATCGACTTTTTGTTTTTCATTAATATGCGCTATTTTAAATCAATTTTATTTTACAAACAAGCTTCTAATGCAAGTTTCATCATTTTATCGAATGAAGTTTGTCTAGCCTCAGCACTAATCTCTTCATGAGTAACTAAAGAATCTGAAATAGTAAGTAAACAAGCTGCTTTCTTTCCTAAAACTTTCGCATTATGGAAAAGTGCAAAACTTTCCATTTCTGTACAAATACAATTATGCTCTTTATAAAAATTAACAAAATTTGGAACTGAACTTTCATAATAAAAGACATCGCTAGAATGTATTCTTCCTTTAACGATCGGAGTATTGATTTGTTTTGCTGTATCTTCAATTTTGTTTGTTAGTGTTTCACATGGATACTGAATGTCACTTTCAACACCTGCTTGAGTCTTTGCAAATGTAGATTGACTCCAAGCACTATCTACAAGCACAATATCGTGAATGTTTAGTTTATCTGTATAAGCTCCTGCACTACCAACTCGGATAATATTTTCTACATCATAAAATTTATATAATTCGTATGAGTAAATTCCTATACTTGGCATGCCCATACCAGATCCCATTACTGATACTTGTTTTCCTTTATATGTTCCTGTATAGCCAAACATATTACGTACAGTATTAAATTGCACTGGGTTTTCTAGATATGTTTCTGCAATATATTTTGCACGTAGTGGATCCCCAGGCATTAAAACTGTTTTTGCAATTTCTCCTGATTTTTTGGCTGTATTATGTGGCGTTGTCATATTATTTTCTCTCCATTTCTATTCTTTTAATTTTCTTAACTAAATCCAATACAACTACTATTCTTACTCATTTCACCCATGTTAATTTATCTTTAGGTTAACATTCTTTCCTAAAATGTTTCCGTTTACAAAATAAAGCAAAACAAATGTTCAAAAAATGAAAATTAATACTACGAAGTATAGTTGTATATATAGTTGTCTATTTAGTTTCAACTAAATTATATTTCAATAAAATATAGAAAGCAATAGCAACTTAAACTCACTCAATCATTTATCCTATTAAATCAACGTTATTTTAAAGAATAATGATCTTGTTTACCTTTACGATCAAACACAAATTTGCGAATAATTCATAACTCGATATAATATTTATAAGGAGTGTTGTTATGTCCGTTGAAAATAAAAAAAAATTACCTCTATATGTAGGGGTTTATGAAAAATTATTTAAATTAATTAATGAGGGAGTCTATCCGATTGGAAGTAAGCTTCCTTCTGAACCAGAACTTTCTAAGATGATGAATGTTAGCAGAATGACATTAAGACAAGGGTTGAGTTTACTAAAAGAGGACGGTTATCTTGAAACAATCCATGGACAAGGTAATTTTATAAAACAAAATGTAAATTTAAGAAGTGTTGGCTTAGAAAAAATTGATAACTCAGTTTTTCAATGCTGTACAGAAACAATTGATGATGTAGATGCTTATTTAGAAGTTAGTCTTTCGGATGACTATGAATACGTTAAAAAGATTTTTAATAAAGATTCTGCAGTGATGGTCAGGTTTAATAGATGGTACAAATCTAAAAATAAAATTGTCGCCCATGCTTATACTATGTTCCCAAGTGAGACAGCTTCCCAATATCAAATAAACCTAGGCGATCAGCAGAGTTTACTAAAAATACTTGAAGAAGATATTTATAAGTTAATCCATTCATCAACAATCGAAATAAAATATACAGAATCAGTCCTTCCTTCATCAAACTATGAATTACGTTCAACTAATAATTTATTCGTTTTACTTGTTGAAAATCTATATGACTCAATGGGGAATATTGTACTTAAAAATAAGATTTATATCCCAATCGAACTTAGCTCAATTAAAATAAATCGAATAAATAAATAGTTGAAAATGTAGCGTATCTAAAAATGAAATAAGCAAACTAGATGAAGTATGACAGTTTTTAGTTGAGAAATTTAATTACATAACATTTTGCACATCCAATCAGTTGTGAATCAAATTAAGAACATTTCAGCAAACTATATCATATTTAATTGATTTTAAAGGAGAGCAATATGATTAAACTTGTATTAATCAGACATGGGCAAAGTTTATGGAATGTTGAAAATCGGTTCACAGGCTGGACAGATGTTGATTTAACGAAGAGCGGTCTTTCCGAGGCAAGAGAAGCTGGTATCATTTTAAGGAAAAACGGATTTACATTTGATGTTGCCTATACATCAGTACTTAAACGAGCAATCCGAACATTATGGATTATTTTAAATGAAATAGATATGATGTGGATTCCTGTTTATAAGACATGGAGATTGAATGAACGTCATTACGGTTCACTTCAGGGGTTGAATAAATCCGAAACAGCCCAAAAATATGGGGAAGAACAGGTTAATATTTGGAGAAGATCTATGAATGTTAGACCACCAGCTCTAAAACCGGATGATCCAAGATATGAAATAAATGAACCTCGTTATAAAACCTTGTTAAAAGATGAATTCCCGCTTACTGAAAATTTGGAGGATACAGAAAAAAGAGTATTAAAATATTGGGATGAAGATATTGCTCCAGCTTTGAAAACAGGCAAAAAGGTTATTATATCTGCACATGGAAATACGTTGAGGGGAATCGTTCAATATTTAGATCAAGTCTCAGCTGACGGGATTGCTTCACTTAATATTCCAACAAGTATTCCTTTAGTTTATGAATTAACTGACGAACTAAAGCCAATTCGACATTACTATTTAGGTATGGAAGGTGAACTTCCATCTGATGTAATCCCAAAACATATCCCTAGCGAATTACTTGACCAATTTGATGATGATCATCCAAATATAACAATACAAGATGATTAAAATACAAAAAAGGATGGGTGAGCAATTGTGCTTCCCATCCTTTTCATTATGCTTCAGATAACTTTAGTTTTTTTATTTGTAGTTGTACTAATCGGAAAGATAATGTTAGTGCTGACACACCTAAACCGACGATTAATCCAACCCAATATCCTTTTGCACCAAGATTTGTATTAGATAGTGCGTACCCGACTGGTAATGCTATTACCCAATAAGCTAAAATCATCATAATTAACGTTGCATTTACATCTTTATAACCTCTTAATGCACCTTGGATTGGCGCTGCAATTGCATCAAATAGTTGGAACATGACTGCAAAGATTAAGAATCCGCCTGCCAAAATTTGTACAGATGGATCATTTGTATACCATCCGGCTACATCATAACGGAATAAATAGATGATGATCCCGAAAAATGAAGCAATTGAAACTGCCATTACTAAACCAATTTTGCTATATTCTTTTGCATTTTGAAATTCTTTCGCACCAACTTCATAGCCGACAGCAATTGTTAAAGCCATCGAAATACTTAATGGAACCATATAAAGAAGACTCGCAAAATTCATTGCCACTGTATGTGCAGCAATCGTTTCGGTATCAAACTCACTTAATAATAATGTTACGACTGAGAATACACTTACTTCAAAAAAGATACTAAGACCAATTGGAACTCCTAATTTTAAAATACTTTTCCAAGTTTCAAATGAAATTGGAGGAAGTTTTTTAAATAGATTGAATGTGCTAAATGGCTTTTTAGTTTTAATAATGTAAAAAGCAATTCCAAAAATAATCCAATACGTTATTGCAGACGCTACTCCAGAACCTACGCCACCTAAGCGTGGGAGACCAGCTTTACCGAATATAAGGAAATAGTTCAAAATTACGTTAACTGGTACTGAAATAACTGTAATAACCATAGTAGTTCTTGTTTTACCTAAACCATCAATAAACTGACGAATGACTGTATATAGAAATAAAGGTAAAATTCCAAATGATAATGCGAATAAGAAATGAAGAGCAACACGATGAACTTTCGGATCAAGATTCATATGATTCAAGATTGGATGAATTGAAAATATACCAATAATAATAATGACAATTGCAATTATCCCAGCCAAATAAATTGCCTGCATAACAAGTGGCGTTATTTTTTCATCCTGTTTTGCACCATTTAAATTGGCAACCATTGTCGTAAGTGCGACTAAAATGCCAGTTAACCCAGTACTAATTGGAGTCCAAATACTAACACCTATCGCAACCCCTGCTAAGTCCCCTGGACTACTATTACCAGACATGATTGTATCAAAAAATGACATCGAAAATAATGTCACTTGAGTGATTAAAATCGGAAGTAGTAGTTTAAAAAAGCGTGATATTTTATCCGTTTTAGTAGTATTCAATTTATCGACCTCCTAAACAAACACTTTTACAATTGTATCATGTTTTGGTTTAATAGCTATAATGAAATTATTCGGATAAATATTTTATAAAGAAAGTTGGTCTTAGATTGGGAAATCAAGTTGTTATTATCACAGGCGCAGGAAGTGGATTAGGAGCGTCATTAGCTAAAAAATATTCTGAAAATGGAGCTCACATTTGTTTGTTAGGAAGAACTGAAAATAAACTTAGAGAAATTGGAAAACAATTACCTAACAATTATTCAATACATACTGTTGATGTTTCAGAATATGAAGATGTAAAAAGAGTCTTCGATACAATTATTCAAACATATGGAAAAGTTGATTTATTATTTAATAATGCAGGTGTTGGAATATTTGAGCTTGCAGAAGAATTAAATGAAGAAGCAGTACATAATATGATTGATATTAACTTGAAGGGAACCATTTTCTGTTCACAAGAAGTTTTAAAACAAATGAAAAAACAAAATAGTGGAACGATCGTCAATATTGTTTCTACCGCAGGTCTAATTGGAAAAGCAACAGAATCAGTTTATTGCGCAAGTAAGTTTGGAGTTAAAGGCTTTACCGAAAGTTTGGTTGTTGAATTAACAGGAACGCCAATTTCGGTGTTTGCAGCATATATGGGCGGAATGAATACAGACTTTTGGTCAGGTATTTTTGATGAAGATAAAACTTCAAAAATGATGAATCCAGAGGATATCGCTGAAATTATTATTGAAAATATAAAACCACGTAAAAATATATCGATACCCGAAATTATTATAAAAAACATAAAATAAGTATTATCCAAGCTAACTTTTACACAAACTATATCCAAATCATGAAGGATTAAGTGAGGTAAAAAAGATGAGCAAATCGAAAAAGAACAAATCAATTGATTCAAATCAAAATAATTTTGACGAATTATTACTTGAAGATCTTAATACTGCAGATGATATTCCTATCGATTGGTTACCTAAAAGTGAACCGATTACGGAAACAATGTCATATAAACAGGCTGAAGATTAATTAGACTATAGATTGGTTTTTGTTTCTATAGGATGAGTAGGCTTAGTGACCTGAAAATTAAGCGTTTTCAATTAGTCTGATTGGCATGTTTTTTTGACTTTGTCTTCAAACTGTAAAGAATAGCCATTTTGGCTATTTTTTTTTATATTGATATGGTATTATTATTGAAGCGTTTTATATTAAAGCCAATTCTTGGCATTAAAATACATAAAAAAATGAAAAACAAGATATAGTTAGGAGAATTTTTGATGGAAAAAGTACTAGTTTTTGGACATAAGAACCCAGATACAGATACAATTTGCTCTGCAATTGCATATGCAGAATTAAAAAAGGCATTAGGTGAAAGTGCTGAAGCAATTCGTTTAGGTGAAGTAAGTGCAGAAACGCAATTTGCACTTGATACGTTTAAATCTGAAGCACCACGTTTAGTAGAAAAAGTTGCTTCTGAAACAAATAATGTCATTTTAGTTGACCATAATGAGCGTCAACAAAGTGCTGATGATATCGAACAAGTTCGCGTACTTGAAGTTATTGATCATCACCGTATTGCTAATTTTGAAACTAGTGATCCTTTATACTATCGTTGTGAGCCAGTTGGATGTACAGCTACAATTTTAAACAAATTGTATAAAGAAAATAATATCGAAATTAAGAAGGAAGTTGCTGGTCTAATGCTTTCAGCAATTATTTCTGATACATTATTATTTAAATCTCCAACATGTACTGATCAAGATGTTGCTGCTGCAAAAGAACTTGCAGAAATCTCAGGTGTAAATGCAGAAGAATATGGTCTAGAAATGTTAAAAGCGGGTGCAAATCTAGCTGATAAATCGATTGAGTCTTTAGTTTCACTTGATGCGAAAGAATTCCAAATGGGTAACTATAAAGTAGAAATCGCACAAGTAAACGCAGTTGATACAAATGACGTACTTTCTCGTCAAGCTGAATTAGAAAATGTACTTGAAGGCATCGTTTCTAATAAAGGATTAGACTTATTCTTATTCGTTGTAACAGATATTTTAACGAATGATTCGATCGCTGTTGCAAAAGGAAATGCGACTAATGCAGTTGAAAAAGCATACAATGTAACTTTAGAAAACAACACTGCTTTATTAAAAGGTGTTGTATCTCGTAAAAAACAAATCGTTCCAGTATTAACTGAAACATTTAATACACTTTAATTCGTAATTTAACAACAAAGTCTTTTGAAGGCTTTGTTGTTTTTTTATAATAGCTAATAAATGGGGGATTTGAAATGGAAAATTTAAAGTATCCGATTGGCAGATTTAATGTACCATCAAGCTTCACTCATCAACAACGTAAAGAATTTATAAAAGTACTAAAAGATGCTCCAATCAAATATAAAGAGGCAATCACGTCACTTACTAACGAGCAATTAAACAAACCCTATCGAGATGGTGGTTGGACACCAAAGCAAGTTATTCATCATGTTGCTGATAGCCATATGAATAGCCTTATTAGAGTTAAATTAGCTTTAACTGAAGAAAATCCTACTATCAAAGCCTATGATGAAAATGCATGGATTTCATTAAGTGATTCGAATTTTGATTTTCATAGTTCTTTAAAAATAATCGAAGGTATACACGAACGTTACGTAGTTTTACTTGAATCACTTACAGAGGAAGAGTTTAATCGAACTTGTTATCACCCTGAGCTTAAAATTAATATAAGTATAAATTTCATCTTAGCTTTATACGCTTGGCATAGTGAACATCACTTGGCTCATATTTATTTAGTGAAAAACAATTAATAGTAAGGTGTGAAGAAAAATTAAATTATTATTCATTTGTAGCAAGAATCAATGGAGAAGTCCTACAGCGGAAAAAATTTTCCACTTATCTAATGGCTACGAAGCGAGATCAGCAGGAACAGAAGCTGGTGCCAGGATTAAAGTGACAGAGGGACATATTGGTTGGGCAGATATTATTTTTGTAATGGAGAAAAAACATTTAAGAAGAATTCGCGATAAATTCGGTGATTTACTTAATGAAAAAAAGATTGTCAATCTAGATATAGCTGATGACTATCAGTTTATGGACGAAGAATTAATTGAAATTCTCCAAAATAGAGTATCTGAAATAATTTAAGGTTAATAGGTAGTAAGCGTAAAAAATTTAATAATTTATTAAATGAACCCACTCAGCTATAAGAGTGGGTTTAGTTCTTTTTACCTTTATGAAAAGTTAGATTCTAAGTACATCCTCACGAATATAAAAATTTCCAAAAAAACCCAATTACGATCAGTGTCAAAGTCCATGTTGTACACATAAAAATAAAAATAGAGGAAAATAAGAAAAAGGTGTGAGCATGTACTACAAATTATTAAAGCAATATATTAAAAACTCAAATTTAAGTTTGACTGATATAGCCAAAGAATTAAATAAGTTGGGCTTTTCAAAAGACAAGAGCTATTTAAGCAAATTACAAAATGCGAAATTGACTCCACCTGAAGAAAAATTAACTAGAGCGATTGCAAAAGTGACAGGTGGAAATGCTGAAGAATTAATTTGGTGTGCTTATATTATTAATGCCCCTGAAAGATTGAAAACTCCTTTACGAAACATTTCAGAAGAAGTTTTCAATCTCACAAAGAATGAAATCAATGGCAATCTAAAATTTGATGTCGTCTATAAGGAACAAAATGTTGAGGATCGTTCAAAAAAATTTGCTGAATTTATTAGACAGACACGATTACAAAATAACCTATCAATAAAGTGCCTTGCAACAAAAGCAAATGTATCCCATTCATATATTTCACAAATTGAAAATGGCAAAAGAGGTAATCCATCAACAGAAATTTTACGAAAGTTGGCAGAACCACTCGGCGTTCCTGTTATTCAGTTATATCAATTAGCTGGGTATGTACCAATTGAAGAAAACGATTGGATAGAAGGTATGTACCTCATACGTAAAGCGAATTTAATGCTAAATAATGAAGAAAAAGAGAAATTATTGAGGTTAATTGAAGCTTTTCTAAAATTGTCTTCTTTACACTTTTTCTAATAATGTAGAAAAAAATAAAAATGCAGGATTCAGGTTTTCACCTTTAAACTGCATTTTTCTGTCCAGCTATTATGCCTTTAATTAGAGACATTCTGTACCCCTAAAGGAAGAATTAATCCAAAAGATAATAAAGTAGCGTGTAATATAGTTTGAAACATAGAACCACCTAACTAATCAATATTATTTACAATTCAATTCTTTTTTACGAATCTTGACTAAATTTGTAAATTTTAGGAAAGGATAATAAGAAACTGTAAAAGGAAGTGAAGAGTATGTCACAACAATTTGACAATTTACCTGATTATGAATTATTAGCGAATAATCCAGCATTATCTTTACATGAACTGTCATATCACTATGATATGAGTTTTAATGATATTGCTGAAATTAGAGGAATCTCTGTAGAAGATTTAGTAAATTACTATCAAACAAATACTTCTCACGATTCATTATTTTATTTTGAATAAAATATACATAAAGCTGAGCCAATATATATTGGAATCGGCTTTTTTTACATAAGAAAAACATCTATTTATTATTTTTAAAAATTTGAGAGAAAACTAGAATTTAGACTGACTTAAGAAGTCGGATTGTAAATTAAGATAAAAAAAGAAAGTTAAGCCATTTTTAGACTTAACTTCATTTTTTCTTCCTTGTACTTAGTCGCCAATTATTGCATACCATAAAATTACCAATAGGATATTCAAATTTACATTTTTTAATAAACTTGAAATTTAATTTTTCACATATTTTATTAGACGGAATGTTATTAATGGAAGGAAAAGCGTGAATGTACTTATGCTTTGATTCTTTTTGGGCCTTCTTAATAGCTTTTTTCACTGCGATTGTTGCAATCCCTTTTCGTTGAAATTGTGGTAAAATGCTCCAACCAATTTCATAAACAAGTTTACCATCCCATATCCGATCCCAATAACCAACAGTCCCTATTTTTGTTCTGTACGGAAGCAAAATGATTACAAACATTTGTCCTGTACCGATTCTACTCATTTCAAGATAATGCTTGTGCCGACTCATAATTTGATTCAAACTTTCTAATCCTCCAAGATATTTCATCATACTATTCGTATTTGATGTCAGAAGTAAATTAAGATCTGCTTCGTTCCAAGGCTCGATAAGAATGGTTGATTCATCTATTTTTGACAATTAATTCACTCCAAATTTATTTTAAAAAGAATCATAATAAAATAGTATTCTGAAGTGAAGATGATATTTCTAATTAATAAACACAAATTAAATAGGTGAGATTCTTATCGTGAAATTGTTAATAAAGAGAAAAATTCAAACGATAAAAGTAGTACCGATTCATTATGATAAAAAAATAAAGTAAATATGGGCAGTTTGAAGTTAGAAAAACTTCGGACAGCCCTTTTACTGACCAAGATTAAATTTAATAATGAGTAATAAATAAGGTTTATATTTTCATCTTATAAGCTCTGACGATAATCCCATCATTTGCTGGTTCAAAGTCAAACTTTGGTAAACGTTTAAATCCGATTCTTTCATATAAACTTATGGCATTTTTCATAAATTCACCAGTATGTAATCCGATTGCATCAAATCCTTTTTCCTTCGTACGATTAATGCATTTTGAAATTAGCGCAGAAGCAATTCCTTGTCCGCGATAGTCTGACTCGACAGCAAGCATTCGAATCTCTGGGTAATCAAGCTCGTCGATTAAATCTCCATAGGCATTTATTTTAGCTGGAAATAAAGCGACGCTTCCGACAATTTTTCCTAAAACCGTCGCAACAATGATTTCCACACCTTCTTGCTCATCAACATTCGATGAGAGGGACTTCTTTAAAGCATTCCAATGTTTTTCTGGTAACAAGTTGCCGTATTCATAATAAGCGTTAATTCTTTGTTCTCGAATTGACTGAAACATCTCTTTTTCAGCATTACAAAGTTCTATTTTTACCATATATATTGCATCTCCTTATGCCTTAATGAATGAGGAACTTTTCTTTTTGTCTACTTAAATCTTCACGATTGTGCTTCGAATTCCAAATCGTAAGTTCAGGACCTTTTGGTAGGACTTTTGGTTCTTTCTTATCGGGCGAAATAGTAATCGATAAATGGTAATGTCGCTTAATCGCATCAAAATCAGTCGTATCGCCAAACCCTGGTGTTTGATATAAATCCCGTGCATAGCCCCATAAGTTTTTATACTCGCGTATTAAATTTCGATTCGTATTAAAGGCTGTAAAGTAAGCAGCATCGAACCGTACAAGTGTTGTAAATAACCTAACATCAGTATCAGTAATTTTATCACCAAATAAAAAACGTTGTTTAGATAAGCGATGCTCTAGCTCATCTAATCTATTAAATAATGTTTCATAAGCATCTTCATAAGCCTTCTGAGATTGTGCAAAACCACATTTGTATACGCCATTGTTTACATCAGTGAAAATGATTTCATTTAAGGCATCAATTTCTTGGCGGATGGATTCTGGGTATAAATCTGGTGCATTCTTTTTGTGATAAGGCTTCCAAACAGTTTCGAAATAATTTGTTAGTCTAAAATAATCATTATTAACTACCTTACCAGAACTAATATCGATCATTGCAGGAACTGTCGGACGTCCGGTGTAGTTTTGATCAGATTTATGATAAATTTCACTCATGTATCGAACGCCTAAAATTGGATCGAGTCGTCCTGTATCCAAAGAAAATTCCCAATCCACGTGAGGTAATCTTGGACGCATCGGACTGACGGTTCCTAAGCTTATCGAATTTTCTAAACCTAAAACTTTTCGTACAATAACAGACCGATGGGCCCATGGACATGCAGCTGACCAAATAAGTCGATATCGACCTGCTTCAACAGGGAGTTCTTCTGGCTTATTTCCAAATGGTGTAGAAAAACGATTTAACTGACGTTTAAAGAAACCATCAACTGATATTTCAGTTGGTTTAGTTTGATTCATACTTAAACTTCCTCTCTCACTAATTTGGATAATATTTCTTTTGCTCAGAATTTTTGAAGGGGTACATAGAAGTGATTCTAATATTCTATTATACTCTGAATATTTAGAAAATGTATTTTTTTTGGAAATAGAAATGAAGATAATACTATATCTTTAACTGCTGTTATACTACTTTGTTAGAATTTATCTCGAATTTGAGGTATATTTAAATTGATTAATAAATATAGGAATAGAACTTTGTAAGTCTATTCAAAATTCACTTCAAAAATGACAGAAATTCGGAGGAATAGCTTAATGGAAATAGGAATCAGTACTTTTGTTGAAACAACACCTGATGCAAAGACAGGTGAAGTAATAAGTCATGCGGAACGATTGCGTGATGTTGTGGAGGAAATTATTCTTGCAGATCAAGTTGGATTAGATGTATTTGGAGTAGGGGAACATCATCGTAATGATTTTGCAGCATCTTCGCCGGCAATCGTACTAGCAGCGGCGGCATCACAAACAAATCGTATACGGCTAACAAGTGCCGTAACTGTACTATCATCAGCAGATCCAGTACGAGTTTTTCAAGATTTTGCTACGCTTGATGGTATTTCGAATGGACGAGCTGAAATCATGGCGGGACGTGGTTCTTTCATCGAATCATTTCCTTTATTCGGCTATAATTTAAACGACTATGATGAACTGTTTGAAGAAAAACTGGATTTACTGTTAACCTTGCAAAAATCCGAATTTGTAACATGGAGTGGAAAACATCGACCAGCCATTAATAATATAGGAATCTATCCACGTCCAGTTCAGGAGCCCCTGCCAATTTGGATTGGAAGTGGCGGAAACAGTGAGTCAGTCGTTCGAGCTGGACTTTTAGGACTTCCACTAGTACTTGCTATTATAGGTGGACGCCCAATTCAGTTCGCACCACTTGTTGAGCTTTATAAAAAAGCTGCTGCTCATGCTGGTCATGATGTAAACAAACTACAAATTGCATCCCATTCACATGGCTTCATTGCAGAGGATACAATGACAGCAGCTGATAAATTTTTCCCATCAACACAGCAAGTCATGAATAAACTTGGAAAAGAACGAGGTTGGGGAAATTATGACCGAGCTGCATTCGATGCGGCAAGAAGCGTTGAAGGTGCACTTTATGTTGGGGATTCTGAAACTGTAGCACAAAAAATTATCCATCTTCGAAAAAATGTAGGTATTACAAGATTTATGCTTCATGTACCAGTTGGTTCAATGCCACATGCAGACGTAATGAAAGCAATTGAACTATTAGGTAAAGAAGTTGCACCAATCGTTCGTGAAGAAATCTCTAAGTGGGAAGCACATCAATAAGTTGAAATAAATGAAAAACTGTTTTCTATAAAAGAAGACAGTTTTTTTATACTTAAAAAAAATCGTGATAATATTCCATCAAATGGAAAAGAATAGAGCGTAGGAAAGGAGGGTATGCGAGTGTTAAGAAGAAATTGGTTATCAGGACTAATTGTTATTTTGGCAACGATTGTATTAATAGCAACACCAGGTAATTTTAAAGCTTTTGCTGAATCTGAGGTATCAGATGCAAATGATCGCGTACAAACAATCGTAGTAGAATTGAATGATGATTACTTTAATCCGAAAAACATCACGATTCCAAATGGAACAAAAACAACTTTATTATTGAAAAATAAAGGGAGTAAATCACATACTTTTACTGTGAAAATGCTCAATATTGATGTAGAACTTCAACCTGGAAAAGAAACATCCATTGGCGTTCAACCAAAACAAGCAAATACATATGATCTTACTTGTAAATACCATTTCAATGTTGGAATGGTAGGAAAAGTAATCGTTAAATAAAAGCAAGGCCACAGGGCCTTGCTTTTATTTATGTATTGATAATTTACCACAATATAGAAATGTCATTTGAATTTCTAACTGGAACATTACTTTTTAACAAAATCTCCTCATACAATTAAAATGAGGAGGGATATGGATGGAGAATATCGATTTTCATATACTTCAATGGTTTTTCGGTAGTACACCGATTCTTGGTTTAACATTAATGATGTTTATTGCTTCATCGCTTGGGAAACGCCCTACTATACCAATTATTACACTTATTGTAACTTCATGCTTGTGGTTTATTTGGAAAACGCTCCCAAACGATATATGGCATCATATGGGTGCAGGTGATAATGTAGGTCTGTACCAACATATAACATTTGCGCTAATCCTTGGTTTTGCCACATCGAGCATTCTTGGATTGTTTCAAAAAACTCGTCAAGCTTAATAAGATTACCATTAGATATATGAACATTTAAAAGGCTATTAATGTTTATTATATAGATTAGAATACTATGTACTAAAAACTATGAGCTTCTCTAAATAGAGGCTCTTTTTGTGCGACGGGCAGTCGTATAGGGTGCTGACCTAGTCAGCGCCCTTCAATTATTTTATTTAGACAGAGACGACACTTCGGTGTAACGACTGGATGAAGGATAAAATTATGAAT
>NZ_JBHXLC010000032.1:0-52518 GCF_042721555.1 Gottfriedia sp. NPDC058432 | reverse complement strand
CCATAAAAGTTAAGTTTAAATCTTGTATTGCTCAAAAAACTAATAATTGACGTTTACTTCATGTTTTGTTTAGTTTTCAAAGTTCACTTCATCGCTCTGAGGCGACTTAAACATCTTAACATTTTCTTTCGAATGTTGTCAATGTTTTTTTAAAAGTTTTTTTGTTGTTGTTTCGAATTAACGTGACAACGTTTAATAATATAACACCTATAAAAACAAAATACAATACCTAAATTTAAATTCTTTTTATTCAGATAGTTTATACCAGATTTCAATAAATAAATGATGTCCTTATTCCTTTAAAAAGATACATCCAATCTTAAAAAAAACTGGCTAAAAGTACCCTTTTAGCCAGTTAGTTTCTTACTTATGTCTCATTAACGGGAACAATAGAACGTCACGGATTGAAGGAGAATTAGTTAACAACATAACTAATCGATCAATACCGATTCCTAGACCACCAGTTGGTGGCATACCGTGCTCTAATGCTTCAATGTAATCATCATCCATCATATGTGCTTCGTCATTACCAAGCTCACGTTCTTTAAGCTGCGCTTCAAAACGCTCTTTTTGGTCAATTGGGTCATTTAACTCTGTGAATGCATTAGCATGTTCACGCGCCACAATAAATAACTCAAAACGATCAGTAAAACGTGGATCGTCAGCATTCTTTTTCGCTAGCGGTGAAATTTCAACAGGGTGACCATAAATAAATGTAGGTTGAATTAACGTTTCCTCAACTTTTTGTTCAAAGAATTCGTTAATAATATGGCCAACGGACATATTCGCATTAACTTCAACATTATGTTCTTTAGCATATTCTCTTGCTTGCTCAACTGACATCTCTGGCCAGAAATCTACTCCACAAGCTTCTTTAATCGCATCTACCATATGAAGTCTAGTCCATTTTGGCTCTAGGTTTACCGTGTACTCACCATAAGGAATAGTAGTAGTTCCTAAAACTTCTTTAGCGATATGAGCAATTAGATTCTCAGTAAGTTCCATAATATCAGCATAATCAGCATAAGCTTCATATAATTCAATCATCGTAAACTCTGGATTATGACGAGTAGAAATACCTTCATTACGGAATACGCGACCAATTTCATAAACCTTTTCAAGTCCACCTACAATTAGTCGTTTTAAGTGTAGCTCAATTGCAATACGCATATATAATTCCATATCAAGCGCGTTATGATGAGTGATAAATGGTCTTGCAGAAGCTCCACCTGCAATTGCATGTAGCATAGGAGTTTCAACCTCTAAATAACCTTGGCTATCTAAATAACGTCTCATAGATTGGATAATCTTACTGCGAGCAATAAATGTTTGTCGGCTATCCATATTCATTAAATCTAAATATCTTTGACGGTAACGTTGTTCAACATCTTGTAAACCATGGAATTTATCAGGAAGTGGTAATAACGCTTTTGAAAGGAATGTATATTCTTTAACTTTAATAGATAATTCCCCTACATTCGTTTTAAATACCACACCAGAAACACCTACAATATCACCTAAATCAGTAATATCAAAGATTTCATATTGTTCTTCGCCTACAGCATCTTTACGTACATAGATTTGAACTTGTCCATTTAAATCTTGAACATGTGCAAATCCAGCTTTACCTTTACCACGTTTAGTCATTACTCGACCTGCAAATGAAACAACAATCGCTTTTTCTTCTAATTCTTCCTTAGAAAACTGGTCAAATTGTGCTAATAAATCGTTTGAAGAATGTGTGCGCACAAACTTCTTACCGAATGGATCGATACCTTTTCCTTCAAGTGTTTTTAATTTCTCCCTACGTATAAGGGCTTGATCATTTAATTCTTCATGACTCATTTTCTCAACTCCACGTAATTATTCAATAAATATTTAAATACAATATGATTTTAATAGAAAAACTGCCAGTAATTCGATCTGGCAGTTTTGTTTACTATAACTTATTATATTTTGTCAAGCGAAACCTGTCAAACTTACAAAGCTTGAGCAGCTTTCATTTTTTCTTCCACTTCATTAACGTATGTTGTTAATACTTCAACCATTTGAGCACGAGTACTAACCTCGTTAATTTGATTTCGAACTAATACAGTGCCTTTCAAACCTTTTAAATACCATGCTGCATGTTTTCTCATTTCCATTACAGCTACATGTTCATTTTTCAAATCAATTAAACGGTCTAAATGCAATAAACATACATCAATTTTTTCACGTGCTTCTGGCTCAGGCATTAATACACCAGATTCCAAGTATTTTACTGTACGATAAATCATCCATGGATTTCCTAAAGCAGCACGACCAATCATTACGCCATCACAGCCTGTTTCATCTAACATACGCTTGGCATCTTGAGGAGTCTCCACATCCCCATTACCGATTACCGGAATAGAAACCTGATTTTTAACTTCTTTAATCCAGCTCCAATCAGATTTCCCTTCATACATTTGATAACGAGTTCGTCCGTGGATTGCAACTGCTTTTCCACCCGCTGCTTCAACTGCTTTTGCATTATCTACTACATATATGTGATCGTCATCCCATCCAAGACGCATTTTAACTGTAACTGGTTTACTTACATTCTGTGCTACAGCATATACCATTTCATGAATTTTATTTGGGTCTAAAAGCCATTTAGCTCCTGCGTCCACTTTTGTAATCTTAGGAACAGGACACCCCATATTAATATCAATAATATCTGCATTCGTATTTTCGTCAACATACTTAGCAGCTTCAACTAATGTTGATTTTTCACCACCAAAAATTTGTAAGCTTAATGGCTTTTCACGTTCATCCATATAAAGCATATCTAATGTCCGCTTATTATTGTGAAGAATAGCTTTATCACTTACCATTTCTGCGCATACTAAACCTGCACCAAATTCTTTTACTGTTAAACGGAAAGCTGAGTTACAAACTCCAGCCATCGGTGCTAATACGACGGGATTTTTCATCTCGATGTCACCAATTTTTAGCACATCCCATCCTCCTTCTATTACATTAAAACCCTATATTGATAATTCCTCTACACTAACTTTTAATTGTTTTGCACAATCATGCAAAAACTGTTCAGTTGGCATACGATTCCCTCGCTCAACTTCACCTAACACTGAAACAGAAACTCCAAGGTTTTTTGCAAAGCCTTCTTGGGTAAAACCTTTTAATTTTCTAAAAGCCCTAATCCGTCTACCCCACTTTTCAGCTTCCATAATCGAACTCCTTTATCCTCTAAAAATTTAGTTTCAACCTTAATTGATTGATTAATTTCTTTTAAGGGGATTAATACAAAGCTTCTTTCAAACATTCTCGGGTGCGGTATTCTTAGGTGCTCAACTTCTATATCTTCGTGATTATAGAGTAAAATGTCAAGGTCTATTGTTCTTGGACCCCAACGTAATTCCCTTTTTCTACCAAGGTTTTGTTCGATTCCTTGCGTAACATCAAGTAATTGAAGTGGTGTCAAATTGGTAGAAATTTTAATAACGAGATTTAAAAATGGATCTTGGTCTACGTAACCAACTGGGTCTGTTTCATATATAGAAGAGATTTGTTCTACTTGAACGTCGGGATGGTCCACTAATTCCCTAATAGCTTTTGTAAGAAAACCTTCTCGGTCGCCTATATTTGTTCCTAAACTTAAATATGATTCATTTTTCATATGCGACCTCTTGTTATTTCAACTGCTACAAAATCATAATGTCCTGGTATTGGTGGATCTGGTTTTATGACTTTTACAGTACATTGTTGAATTAAATCGTATGTATTTAATATTTGTTTGGCAATCTCTTCAGCCACTGATTCAACTAAATCATAAGACTGACCTTGAACTACTTCTTCGCAGGTTTTAAATAAGTCTGCGTAACTTACTGAATACGCCAAATCATCTGTTTCTCCTGCTTTTTTTGTATCTAATTCGACAATTAAGTCAACATTAAATCGTTGCCCTAATGTTTTCTCTTCTTTAAATACACCATGGTATCCATAAAATCTCATACCTGTTACATAAATTTTATCCATTTTTAACTCCAATCTTTAACATCGCATCCATCATTTTAGTCATACGGGAAATCGCTAATACATCATGTACTCGTACAATTTCGCAACCTTTCGTAATACCTAAACAAACTGTAGCCCCTGTACCTTCCATTCGCTCATGTACTTCAGTACCAAGAACCTCCCCTATAAACCTTTTTCGAGAAGTACCAAGTAACACTGGATAATCCAATGCTTTGATTTGCTCCATTTGGTTTAAAACTTCCAAATTCTGCTCAGCTGATTTTGCAAAACCAACACCCGGATCCAAAATAATCATTTCATCCTTTACACCTGCGCGTTTTGCAATATTAATACTTTCTACTAAATCACAGACAAGATCACTCATTAAACTATAATAGTTTTCATCCGTTCGATTGTGCATTAAACAAATCGGAACATTATACGCTGCAGCCACTTCAGCAATTTTAGGATCTTTCTTTGCTCCCCAAACATCATTAATGATTGTAGCTCCTGCTTCAACAGCTTGCTTTGCCACTTCAGATTTATATGTATCAATTGAAATTGGGACATCAATTTCTTTAGATAATGCTGAAATAATCGGAACTACCCTTCTTAACTCTTCGTCTACATCAACTATTGCAGCTCCAGGCCTTGTCGATTCCCCACCTACATCAATAATTTTCGCACCATCAGCAATTAACTTTTTTGCATGTTGTATTGCTAATTCAATTTCGTTGTATCGACCACCATCAGAAAATGAATCCGGAGTTACATTTAAAATCCCCATCACAATTGTTTCATTCTGAATTGGTAATGAGTAATTTCCACAAATCAAAGGTTTAATTGCTCTTCTCACACTCGTTCACTTCTTTCCATTTCATTCATGCTTAATAAGGATTTTCGAAGATGTCTATAATCCTTTTGCAAATCCTTTATTACGCTATTTTCACTAACATTAAAGTTCCGCTCGCCAATTACTGTAACGGGAATAATTTCTTGAATTGAGTTTGAAATAAATATTTCATCCGCTTCTAACAGCTCTTGCTCCGTGTAGAAGCCCTCTTCAACTGTAATCCCTTTTAATTTAGCCCAATGGATTACAAACTGTCTCGTTATCCCATTCAAGATTCCCGTATCAACGTGTGGTGAATATAATCGATCTTGTTTAATAAAGAAGAGATTTGAAACAATACCTTCTGAAAGAAACCCATCTTTATTTAAAAAGATTCCTTCTATACTTGGTGAGTTACCGATCTCTTTTTTCCCGATAATATTATTTAAATAATGATGAGACTTTAATCGTTCTTTTCCTTCGGGAGAGTTTCGAGGGGTATTTAGTATTACCCCTTCTTTCTCTAAGATATTACTTTCATGCATTGGTTTAATAAAAATGATTGTATTTGGATTCGAATACTTACCAGTGTATAAACCTATTTCTCCATCACCCGCTGAAACATTCAAACGTATATACGCGTCTTGTAAATCATTAAATTCAATTAACCTATTTAAAATCGTTCGTATTTCCTCATCTAGCAAATCCCACTCGATATTCAGGTTTAATAACGACTTTCTTAAACGCTTTAAATGATCAAATAATAAAAATGGATGCCCATTATAGATCCGAAATGTTTCAAATAATCCTAAGCCATATAAAAAACCATGATCAAATGGAGATATTTTCACTTCATGATCGTTCAAGAATTCTCCATTACAATATAGTTTCATACTGTACTCCTAGACGGTTTATATGCTTGTAAAAAGTTTCTAAGCATTTCTTTGCCGAATTGTGACATAATCGATTCCGGATGAAATTGTACTCCTTCAATCGGTAATGTCTTATGTTTTAATGCCATGATTTCTCCATCATTCGTCCAAGCTGTTATTTCTAGCTCCTCAGGGAAAGTTTCTTTTTTAACAATTAAAGAGTGATATCGTGTAACGTCAATTGGAGATGGTAAGTCATTAAATAACCCTAAACCTTCATGTGTAATTGCAGATGTTTTTCCATGCATTAAGCGTTCTGCACGGACTACGTCACCTCCAAATACTTGAGCGATTGATTGGTGACCTAGGCATACGCCCAATATTGGGATTTTCCCAGCAAAGTGTTCAATGGCTTTTAAACTGATTCCAGCTTCGTTTGGTGTACAAGGACCTGGTGAAATCATCAAATAAGATGGAGCTAATACTTCGATTTCTTCTAAAGTAATTTCATCATTTCGTTTTACAATTAACTCTTCACCTAATTCGCCTAAATATTGAACTAGATTATAGGTAAATGAATCATAGTTATCAATCATTAATATCATTTTACATTCCCACCCAACTTTGCTTTTTCTTCACTTACTTTCTTAGCTGTCCATAAAGCTTGAGCTTTCTTAAGGCTTTCTAAGTACTCATGTTTTGGATTAGAATCAATAACAATACCAGCACCAGCTTGTACAAATGCTTGCTGATCTTTTGTAATCATTGTTCGAATCGTAATGTTTAACTCCATATCTCCTGTGAAGCTAATCCATCCAACAGAACCTGTATAAATACCACGCTTGGTTGGCTCTAGTTCTTCAATAATTTCCATTGTACGAATTTTTGGAGCTCCCGTAATTGTTCCCCCGGGAAATACTGCCTTTAATAGGTCAAATGAATCCTTACCCTTTTGTAGCTCACCTCTAACATTTGAAACAAGGTGCATTACATGCGAATACTTTTCGATTACTAATAGTTCGTCTACTTCAACAGTTCCATATTCGCATACTCTTCCTAAATCATTGCGCTCTAAATCAACTAGCATAATATGCTCAGCTTGTTCTTTTTCATTTGAACGTAGTTCTTCCATCAGTTGTTGTTCTTCTTCAACTGTTTTACCACGAGACCTTGTACCTGCTATTGGTCTTGTCCAAACTTCTTGGTCACGTTTCGCTACTAATAGCTCTGGAGAGCAACTAACAATTTGAAACTCTTCAAAATCTAGATAGGACATATAAGGTGACGGATTTATTTCTCTAAGTTGTTCATATATATACAATGGATCTGTTACAAGCGTCTCAGATTGTAGTACAGATAAATTCACCTGGAATACATCTCCCGCACTGATATATTCTTTAACATTTCCAACAGCATCCGTAAATTTTTGTTCAGACATATAGATTGTTTTTTCAATCTCATCGGTAGAAGTTCTCTTAGATAAATCGATTTGTTCTATTTCATTAATGAAGAACTCTTCTAAAGAATCTAGTCGTTCTTGTGCCTTATCAGCATTTTTCATTTCATCTATCACAATAAAATATAATTGTTTTTCTTGATGGTCATAAATAACCGCTTCATGGAAGATTAATAAATAAACATCTGGAATATTGTAGACATCCTCAGCCATTGATGGTAGGTCTTCAATATAATGGTTACAGTCATATGTGAAATAACCGATTGCTCCACCTTGAAATGGTGGTAAGTCATCTCTTTTTTCCGTAGTGTATTTAGATAGATATTCCTTTGCTAAATCAATTGGATTCCCTTCATACTCCACTTTCCCTGAGCATTCTTCGACCGTTAATTTATTATGCTTCCCGTATAACTTCGCAACAGGATTAGATGCCATAATTGAATATCTTCCGTCACGACCACTTTCAAGAAGTACAGCATTCTTTTTCTCTTTTACCGTTTCTACAAAGTATTTAAAGAAAGGTGTAGTATAATTGATAACTTTTGAAAAGATTTCATAATTCATGTGAATATCCCCCTCTGATAGCGCTTCTTTTTTCATTTTACACAAAAAGTTAGAAGTATACATCAAAGCATTTTATGGAAAAACAAAAAAACCTTTGCAGCTTGCAAAGGTTTTTTTAAATTCATCATTTCATCCATCAAAAAATTACTCAAATTGGAATAATGCTGTACTTAAATAACGCTCTCCATTACTTGGAATAATCGCAAGTACTTTTTTACCTTTTCCAAGTTTTTTTGCAACTTGTAACGCAGCACTAATTGCAGCTCCAGAAGAGATACCTACAAGTAAACCTTCTTCTTTTGCTACTCTTCTAGCCGTCTCCATTGCATCGTCATTTTTGATTTGAACGATTTCATCATAAACATCCGTGTTCAATGTTCCAGGTATAAATCCTGCTCCAATACCTTGAATTTTATGTGGACCTGGTTTACCACCTGATAAAACTGGAGAGTCTTCAGGTTCAACTGCAACAATATTAATTCCAGGGTAAGCTTCTTTTAACACAGCTCCAGCACCAGAGATTGTTCCTCCTGTACCTACTCCTGAGATAAATGCATCAAGTTGGTCTCCCATTTGTTCAACAATTTCAGGACCAGTTGTTAAACGATGTACTTCGGGATTTGCATTATTATTAAACTGTTGTGGAACGAAATATCCATTTTCTTTTGCTAATTCATCTGCTTTACGAATTGCTCCTCCCATTCCTTCAGGGCCTGGAGTTAGAACTAATTCTGCACCATATGCACGTAATAAGTTTCGTCTCTCAATACTCATTGTTTCTGGCATTACTAGAATTGACTTATAGCCTTTAGCAGCTGCTACCATTGCTAATCCAATACCGGTATTCCCACTAGTTGGTTCAATAATTGTATCACCTGGTTTTATTAAACCTTTTTTCTCCGAATCCTCAATCATCGCAAGAGCAATACGGTCTTTAACACTGCTACCAGGATTCATAAACTCTAGTTTTAAGTAAATATCCGCGCTGTCCTCGTCTACTAATCTGTTAAGTTTTACAATTGGAGTTCTACCGATTAATTCGTAAACTGAATTTGCAACTTTCATTTCATCCACTCCTAATTCCTAGTATATTGACCTGTTTAATATACATTATGTAAAAACCAAAAGAATCTGTCAATTACTTTCTCCTATACATAACTTGTATGAAATTCATAATAAATTATGAAAAGAAAGGTCGACAAATTCCTTCAATTTTCACCTACAATTTGCTAATTAATTCTTCTAATTGTTCTCCAGAAAAATGATAAGGCTCATTACAGAAATGACACGTTACTTCTGCTTTTCCATCTTCTTCTAATATTAATTGTAATTCTTCTTTACCGATACTTAAAAGAGCCCCTTCAATTCTCTCTCTTGAGCATTGACATTGGAATTTTACATCCATCGTTTCTAAAATTTTAACTTCTTCTTTCCCTAACACTTCATATAGAATTTCTTCTGGTGTAAGTCCTTCTTCAATCATTTTGGAAACAGGTTTAATCGTTTTTAAACGGTTTTCAATCTTCGTAATACATTCGTCACTAGCGCCAGGTAAGATCTGAATAATAAATCCTCCGCTTGCTAAAATCGAATGATCCGGGTTAACTAATACGCCGACACCTACAGATGAAGGTGTTTGTTCAGATACAGCAAAATAGTAAGTAAAGTCTTCACCAAGTTCACCTGACACGATTGGTACTGAGCCAGTGAATGGTTCTCTCATCCCAATATCTTTAACAACTGAGATTGTCCCTACAGTACCAACAGCTTTAGCTACATCTATCTTTCCATGTTTGTTAAGCTCAGTTTGCACATGCGGATTCTGTACATATCCTCGTACTTCACCTTTTGCATTACTATCGACTAAAATATGACCAATTGGACCATTACCTTCAACTTTTAAAGTTAACTTTTCTTCACCTTTTAACATAGCGCCCATCATTGTAGCAGCTGTTAGTGTACGACCTAATGCAGCAGAAGCATTTGACCAAGTATCATGACGTTCTTGAGCTTCTTTTACAATATTTGTTGATCTAACACTATATGCACGGACTTCGCCGTTAAAAGCTAATGCTTTTACTAAATAATCTTTCATGTTGTACCCCTTTTTATGAATTTCGTTTATAAATTAAATGTAGACCTTTTAATGTTAAATATGGATCCATGACATCAATGATATCTGATTCCTTAGATATTAATGATGCAAGTCCGCCTGTTGCTATAACAGTAGGTTCTACCTTTGCTTGAGCTTTCATTCGTTTTACAATACCTTCAACTTGACCTACATAACCATATAGGATTCCAACTTGCATTGCTTCTACAGTTGTACGACCGACAATATTAGAAGGTCTTGAAAGCTCAATACGAGGCAGTTTTGAAGCCTTTGTATATAGTGCCTCTGTTGAAATATTGATACCTGGTGCAATAGCTCCACCGATGTAATTTTTATTTTCATCTATATAACAATATGTAGTAGCCGTTCCAAAATCTACAATAATCAGCGGACTTCCGTATTGTGCAATTCCAGCAACTGCATTAACAATTCGGTCTGCGCCTACTTCTTTCGGATTATCATATTTTATGTTTAAACCTGTTTTTATACCAGGTCCAACGATTAGTGGCTTTTGTTTAAAGTATTTTGTTGCCATTCTTTCCAAAGAGAACATAATCGGTGGGACAACTGATGAAATAATAACTGCATGAAACTCATCAAACCCAATGCCCGCGTATTCAAGTAATGATCCTATGACCATACCGTACTCATCTTCTGTTTTATAACGATTCGTCTCAATTCTCCAATGATGTATTAACTCGTCTTCTTGGTAAACACCTAAAACAGTATTTGTATTTCCTACATCGATGACAAATAACATATAATCCACCGTCTCTCCATTTCAAAAATAAAACTTTTATTTTATATTTTTAGTTTCAAGTACAATTTTTAATCACTATAAAAATAATGATAACACAAGTTGATAGTAGTTTAAAAATAGATGCTTTCTGCTGTGGGCATGGGATCGTATTCGCGTCATTAAACCGATTTCCTCCATGTCCTTGGCCTATTTGACTTTTCACCAATAAACAAAAGAAAGAGTGTCTAGAAAGACACTCTCAATTTTTTATTCAGTGATTTTAGGCTCAGTTGGTTCATCATTCTTTTTAGAAATGTTAACTTTAATCTCATCATTTGAAGTTGGAGCTGTAGGAAGTGTACCTTGTTCCCAAAGACTCTTAATTCCTTTTGCATCTAAAGTTTCCACTTCTAATAATGTGTTAGCAAGCAAGTCTAATTTATCGCGATGCGTCTTAATAATATCAGTTGCTTTTGCATAACACTCTTTAATGATTGTTTGAATCTCAACATCGATTTCATAAGCAATTTTATCACTATAATTTTGTTCATTATTAAAGTCTCTACCAAGGAATACATTTCCTCCTTGAGATTGACCAAACTGTAATGGACCTAGTTTATCGCTCATACCGAACTCAGTAACCATACGACGAGCAATACCTGTTGCACGTTGGAAGTCATTATGAGCTCCTGTACTTACTTCACCAAATACCACTTCTTCAGCAACACGTCCACCAAGTAGACCTGTAATTTTATCAAGTAATTCTGGTTTTGTCATAAAGTAACGATCTTCTTTTGGAAGCATTACTGCATAACCACCAGCTTGACCACGAGGTACAATTGTTACTTTATGAACCATTTCAGCTTCATCTAACACTTGGCCAATAACCGTATGTCCAGCTTCGTGGAACGCAACAATTTTTCGCTCTTTTTCAGATATAACTTTATTTTTCTTAGCAGGTCCCGCAATTACACGGTCAGTTGCTTCGTCAATATCAAGCATATCGATTTTCTTTTTATCACGACGAGCCGCAACTAATGCCGCTTCGTTTAATAAATTCTCTAAATCTGCACCAGAGAATCCAGGAGTTCTTTGAGCAATAGCTTTTAAGTCTACATCTGGAGCTAATGGTTTATTTCTTGAGTGAACTTTTAATACCGCTTCACGTCCTATTACATCTGGACGATCTACTGTAATCTGTCTGTCAAATCGACCTGGACGTAATAACGCTGGGTCAAGAACATCTGCACGGTTTGTTGCTGCGATGATGATAATACCTTCGTTAGCACCGAAACCATCCATTTCAACAAGTAACTGGTTTAATGTTTGTTCACGCTCATCGTGACCTCCACCTAATCCAGCACCACGTTGACGACCTACAGCATCAATCTCATCTATAAATATGATACAAGGAGCGTTTTTCTTCGCGTTTTCAAATAAATCACGAACACGAGAAGCACCAACCCCTACAAACATTTCAACGAAATCGGAACCACTGATTGAGAAGAATGGAACTCCAGCTTCTCCTGCAACTGCTCTCGCTAATAATGTTTTACCTGTTCCTGGAGGTCCTACTAATAGTACCCCTTTAGGAATTCTTGCACCTAATTCAGAAAATTTACGAGGATCTTTCAAGAACTCTACTACCTCAACAAGTTCTTGTTTCTCTTCATCTGCACCTGCAACATCTTTAAATCGTACTTTCTTTTTCTCGTCATTATATAGACGAGCTTTGCTCTTCCCAAAGTTCATAACACGGCTTCCGCCACCTTGTGCATTATTCATTAGGAAGAAGAAAAGAATGAAAATAATTACAAATGGAATGAGTGAAGTGAAAATTTGCACCCATGCACTTGTTGTTTCAGCTGGATTCCAATTAGCCTTTATTTTATAGTCAGCAACTGCTTTGTTAACTATTTTTGTCGTTTCATCACTAATTGGTACTTGAGTTTGGAAAGATTCGCCTTTTTTTACATCTGTAAAATGACCTCTTACTATGTACACTCCATTTTTAGGTTGGATAGATGTTAAACTGCTAACATCACCTTTTTGTAACTTAGTATAAAATGTATCGTAACTTACTTTCTTAACTTGAGATTCTGGCCCATTGAAATATGTAACAACACCAATCACAACTAAGAAGATTAATATGTAAAAGACTGTATTACGGAAAATTCGATTCAATTCCAAACCTCCTCTCTTTCAATTTAATTACTTTATATAGTAGCATAGTTATACCATGTAAACAAACGAATAAAACTTGACTTATTTCGTGTAAACTTCAGGCTTTAAAACGCCAACATATGGCAGATTTCGATAACGTTCAATATAATCTAAACCATATCCTACTACGAAAGCATCTGGTACTTCGAAACCAACTAAATCAGCCTGGATATCTGCTTTACGTCCGCTTGGCTTATCTAATAAAGTAACAATTTTAACTGTATTAGCTTTGCGATGTTTAAATAGTTCAACTAAATAATTTAAAGTTAGACCACTATCAATAATATCTTCTAGAATGATTACATCTCTTCCTTCTACAGAAGTATTTAAATCTTTCACAATTTTTACTTCACCAGAAGAAACTGTACTATGTCCATAACTAGAAACATCCATAAAATCAATTTCGATATATGTATCAATATGCTTGATAAGGTCAGACATGAACGGAAGAGCTCCTTTTAAAACACCCACTACTAGTGGAAAGCGGTCTTTGTACTCTTCAGTTAGTACTGCACCTAATTCTACTACTTTTTGTTGAATTGCCTCTTCACTTACTAATACTTGTTGAATATCTTGTTTCATCTTTTCCTCCTAGAAACTCTTAGAAACCACCTGTATTGCAATGAGTGACTCATCTGTCGAAAAATTTCTTTCAAATGCAGATTTCTTTACGAAAGGTACCCATAATATATTATTTTGACTATCCGTAATTATTGGCCATTCATCACGTAATGATTGTTTCATTTTTTCATCAATAAATATATCTTTTAACTTTTTTGACCCATTCATACCCTTTAATGACATTCGATCACCATTCTTTCGATTCCGAACAACGAGTGGAAAAGAAACATCCTTGACAGAACAAATAAACATGGCGTTTTTTGGTTCAAAACATTGATTGTTTAATTCAACTTTTATTGAAAAACCATTTGGTAGTTCGTATACGCCAGGCTCATTAATAGAAATAGTATAATCCTTCACATTCATTCGTTCGAATGTAAAGGTGCATTCATTATATGAGCGTGTAACAAAAAGTCCTTCAGGCAAATGTTGCTCCCAAGTGGATTTTTCATTTCGTAATAAAGTCAGAATTGAATTAAGATGCCCGTGTGTCAAGCCTTTAGGGATATATAGGTAGACATAATCTAATATTAGTTGAATACATCTTCTTTGTAAAGATATAGGCATATTTAAAAACTGTTCAACATCAATAGTGACTGCTTGCTTTTCTTTATTTTTTATAACTGTATTCATTGCGTCTTCAGTTAATTCCATTAAATATAGTTCATCTTCCAATTGCTGTCGACTAAACTGCTGGAATCTTTTTTGTGCAGTTGGATTTTCTTCAAAAATAAAAGGTAAAATATGATGTCTAAATCGATTTCTTGTGTAAACATCTTTATCATTACTTGGATCTTTTCGAGGGATAATACTTTGTTCACGACAATATGTAGTTAAAGCTTGTTTTCTTAAATCTAAAAATGGACGAATAATTTCGCCTGTACTAAAAGATCTCTTTTCCCTAATGCCAGCGTAACCGACCTGCGAGCTACCTCTTACTAATCGCATCAAAATCGTTTCAACTTGGTCTTCTCCATGATGCCCTAACGCTAAATAATTAGCTTCATATTTCTTCATCGTTTCATCAAAAAAATGATATCGACATTCTCTTGCCGCCAATTGACTACTTAATCCCGTTTCCTCGATATACTGATTCACATTTATGCTCTTACCTTCAAATTGAACGTTATTTTGGAGGCACCAATTCTTAACATATTCCAAATCATCTAAAGATTCTTGTCCTCTAAACATATGATCTACATGTGCGATAATAATCGAAAACTCATATTCCTCTCTGATTGATAAAAAAGAGTGAGCTAACGCCATTGAGTCTGGACCGCCAGAAACACCGATCACAATTACACTATTTCTGCTAATATTGTTTTGTTTAATAAATTCCTTTAATTGATTAATTACCATTTACCTATACTCCTAATGAAAGTAAAATTCATATCTATATGTTACCATTCACACACTTGGAGTACTATAATTTACAACTGATAATAAAAATATAATGCATAGGCCAAGCCCATTAACAAAAGAATGGTCGATGTTTCAAACCAGTGTATTCTTTTTTTCTTTTGCTTCACTTGGACATTGTTCCCTGCTCTTGTTTGTGTTGATTGGTTAGGTGTTTGATTCTGACTATTTGAATTTCTAGATTGATTTGTAGTTTGACTATGTTTTTTTGATTTTGTTGTTTGAGCAGTTTGATGTTGTTTTTTTGATTGCCTCGTTTGATTCATCGAATTAGTTTGTGCTGTAGTAGTTTGAGCCTGTTTACTTTTATTCCTCTTTGTAGCATTTATCTTTTGTTCATACATTAATAGAGCCTGTTTCATAGCACTTGCACTAACATACTCCCCTTTTAATCCCCTCATTAGAAATTCTTTATATGGATTAAGGGTTTGTGTTTGAGCTATTACTTGTTCAATTTGTTTTATTCCTTGCCCATTTTTTAAAAACTGCTTTTTACAATGTAAATGGATAAAAATCATCGTAACAGCAAATAAGTCATAGGAAACTTCTGCTTTTCTAGAACCTAAGCCCCAATAACCACGATCAAAGAACTCCGTAAACTCTTTAACTGCACGTCCAATTTGCGTAACTCCTCCAAAATCAATCCACTGGATTTTATTTGGTTCTTTCGTAACTAGTAGATTATCTGTTTTTAAATCACCGAAAATAAAGCCTTTATGGTGCAATTTATCTAACAATGATAAAACTTGTATGATAAAAATACTACTCCATTCCATACCGTTTCTTTCGATAAATTTTGGTAAACTTACACCATTTACGTACTCCATTACATAGTAATAGCAGCATTCATTTGTTCCTGGATTTATATAGTCATCTACATCGATAAAAGAAGGCCCTAGGAATGAATCCTGGACCTGTGTGATTTTTTTTAAAACATTTACTTCGTTCGTGATATTAGTAGATTCTTTACTCAGCTTAATCGCAACTTCTCCAGTTTGTCCAGAAGCTAGATAAACTGTACCGTTTGCGCCATTTCCAAGTAAACTCTTAATTTCGTATTTGTTTTTATTCCACTTACCAGTAATGAGAGTTCCAGGCGCTAAATTAATCTGCCCATTCAATTGATTGTTCATCATCACCATTATTACCTCTATTATAGTTTTGTTCGTTAAAATAGTTTAAAGCCTCACGTATTGCAGGACCAGTTGGTGTCATACCACCCATCGTTAGCTTAGGAAAAATCGTGTTTAGCTTTTCTAATTTAGGTGTCCAATCTAGTAATTTGTCTACATCGTCTTGTTTCCCAGGAAATATAAATAATGAGTAGGCATTTTCTCCTGTTCTTGAGTTTAAACTAATTTGTAAATCAAATAATGATTCCTTAACAGTTTCTAGTTTGTCTTTCATACTAGCACTCGTATCTACTAAAATAATAACTTCTAAACCTACAGTTTCGCCGATCTCCTCTACAACCTCATATACCTCTTCTCGCTTTGAAGGAGGAAGTGATTCCATTGAATTGCTATCGCCTAAAATTTGCTTTAATTCTTTATTAACAAATCCTTGAATTGTTTGTGTCATCGCTTTTCTAGTAACCATTTGGACAGTTTGAGAAAGTTGCTTTGTGTAAACGACTTGGCTAATCCCTCCACCTGCTCTAGCAATTTCCTCGATTTCTTTTAAACCGTCGCCACTTTGTACATTTTCATCTAAAATTCCAATTACATTTACTGTAATACCGTATTCTTGAGCCAAACTTGAAACAGCTAACGGATCTTCACCATGGTTTGAATAACCATCAGTTATTAATAGAATTTGTTTTAATTTTCCTTTATACATACAAAATCCCCTCCGCGTAAAAGTTGTTACCATTTTGTCCAATTACGGGAGGGGATAAACCTTTATTTAATTTATTTTACTAAGCCATTGCGCTATATGATGAGATAGATGACCACTCTGGCAAGTTTCGTTTAACGACAGCAACCACAACTGTCATATCATCATTAATATCACCTGTATTCGAACGAATTACTTCCTCCAGTAACAATTCTGCTACTGATTGTGGATCATCAGTTTCAAATTCACTTATTTTACGTTTCATCCACATTTCGTAATTTTCAACATGTTTCGGACCTTCAAAAATACCATCACTCATCATAATTAATAAGTCTCCAGCTTTTAACTGCTCACTTACGACTTCTACGTCAAATTCATCAATGATCCCGATTGGTAGATTACTACCTTCAATTTTAATAACTTGCTTTCCTCGTTTAACAAAGCTTGGCGATGAACCAATTTTCAAGAATTTTGCTGAAGCATCGTGTAAATCAACCATCGCTAAATCCAATGTAGCAAAGACCTCTTCAGTAGTACGTAAAGATAGAATCGAATTAATCGATTTAATAGCGACTGTTTCTTCAATACCTGAATTTAATATTTTTTGAAGTAGTTTTAATGTCTCATTACTTTCAATATGAGCTCGCTCTCCATTCCCCATTCCATCACTAATTGCAATAGCGTGCTTTCCTGCTCCAACGTCCATTATTTTAAATGCATCACCCGATATAAAGCCTCCACCTTTAGCTGCCGTCGCAACCCCAGTTTCAATAACAAATGCCTTATCTGATCCAAATGTAACTAAGTAATTACCTCCATTTGGTATTGTCGCTGCCTCTTCTTTTAATACGACAATCGTCTCTTTTAAAATATCTGATAGAATCGGCGCAATTAGTTTTTGGCACTCACCATATTCGTTCTCAAACGGAATTAAGATATCTATATCAATATTACCTTGCTCTAAGTTATAAATTTCTACTTGGCTAACATCAATTCCAAAGTTTAATAAAGCTTGTAGGATTTGGTCTTCCTGTAATTGATGATTTTCTTTTTCTCGTTGAATCTCTTTTGCAAAATCGACCATTACTTTTGAAACCCCGCGCAATTGCTCTGCCACTAATCTTCTACTTTCTTGAACTTGTTTTTTAAGTCTTTGATTTGCACGGAAGTAGAAAACCTCTTGCTTCATTAAATCTGCCATTTTTGAAGAACGTTGGCAATATTTTTCCCACTCTCTCATAAATTGGCCATTCTTAATAAGCTGGTCCTTTTCAACTAATTGCATCATATTTTCCATGTATTGATATGTCCGGTCACCGTTGTTTGACCAGCAATGATCCTTTTTCATACAGCTATTACAGCACTTATTTGAAATACTGCAAATGAAAAGCTCTTCATCAGTTAATTCATCTTCAATATGCGCAAACTGACTAGGCTGTGAGAAGCTTGCCGATAACGCTTCAAACACATTAGAGAATTGAGTAATTCGATTCGCCGTCAAATCTCTTATTTTACGTAAGTACTGCTGTTGGTCAGTAGAGTGTTCCTCTGTCCCAGGTACTAGTTTAGCTAATTGTTTTAGCAGGAAATTCGGCGTCAATAAGAATAAGACAATCGCAATCACTGATTCAATGATGGAAAAGATAATATCAGACTGTTTCTCTGCATAAAAGCTGATTAGGCATGTCCCAATTAATAGTCCAGCTGCCGCACCCAATCTTTTACCCTCTTTTAGTAGGCCACCAAGTAATCCAGAGAATGCTAATAAGCTCATTTGGTATAAACTTGAAACACTTGCTAGACTTAATATAAGACCCGTTACAACCCCTACTGTACAACCGACCGTTCCCCCAGCTACGAAGGCAAATAGTAAGACAATATATCTAGTAACAATATGCTGAATAGATAAGTCTTGAATATACCAATCAGTTGTCCCCGTCACAACCGAAGCTAAAAGAATAACTAAACATACGATTTCTTCAACACCTAAAAGCTGTTTTCTTTTAGGAATCGCAAGTAGAGGTACACTTTGGAAAAAGATCATCGTTAAAATAAAACTTAATCCCGCTTCAACTGAAGCCATTAATACATCGTACATTAGAACTTCTTGTTGGAAAGCATATGCAATTAGTAGATGACTAATGAATACGGATAAAAATACTTGAAAAGGTACAAGACCTATATAATGTCGTTTAACTCTAGCAAAGAAAATATTGAGGATAAAAAATAAGATAATTGTGGCAAATGCATAACTAACCGTTTCAATCGATACAGTTAATGAACCGATCATAAGAGCAACGAAGGCTATTCCTGTACGCTCACGTTTCATCATATAAACTGAGGCAAAAAACGGTAATACAAACGGGAGAATATGTGATAGTATCAACGCTCGTCCTAATAAAAATCCCGTTAAAAAGATTAGTAGCCCAAAATCAAAGAATGCTCTCTCTAATTTGGATTTAATTGATTTAGAAGATTGCCGAAATACTGATTGAATACCATTAGTAGGGACTAAGCTCGCTGTAGAATTAGAAGACCCTCTTTGCAGTTTCGTCATATTTCCACCTCATCCGATTTGGTTTATTGAACATATTTTAACTTGTCCAATTGAAGGAATATGTCAAAATGACAAAGGCAAATAAAAGTTTTCTTCGACGGAAAAAGCTTTTACGTACAACTGTTTTACAAAATATGAGTAAAGCTTGCAGCATAATTTCTCTAATAGGGTAAAAGAAACGCAATTATTAAATTTTATGTCAATCGAAATTCAGAATAAAGAGAGAAAGTTTGGAATGAAGTATGTGATTAAGAGAAGGAGGACACGTATGTTCCTGGAAAAGAAAAAAAAACGCTTAGCCTCTCTTATAGAGACCAAACGTTTTTGTTGTTGTATGACCCGTACGGGATTCGAACCCGTGTTACCGCCGTGAAAGGGCGGTGTCTTAACCGCTTGACCAACGGGCCGTTAAAGGGAATGGTAGCGGCGGAGGGAGTCGAACCCACGACCTCACGGGTATGAACCGTACGCTCTAGCCAGCTGAGCTACACCGCCATAATCTTTAAACGACAAGATTTATAATATCATGGTACTAATTACCCGTCAACAGTTTTTTCAAATGTTATTTTATTATTTTTTTCATACAAAAACGCACCCATTAAAGAGTGCGTGTTCTATATACCTATTTATGTCCTGACAAGGTAGGAAATTAGCCTCGACGAGCTCCACGGCCACCACGTTTAGATTCTGTGTTGCGTTTTAAAGAAGCTAGACGATCTTCACTGTCTTTTAAAAATTTACTCATTTTTTGATCAAATGTTTCTTTAACCGGACGTTGATCCGAACGGTTTTGATTTTTACCACGGTTTCCACCACCGCCGCCTCCATATGAAGGTCTGCTTTGACGAGGTCTTTGCTCACGCTCTCCCTCTTTTACTGGTGGACGTTCTTTCGCTTTTTTGATTGAAAGACCGATTTTACCGTCTTTTTCAACATTGATTACTTTTACTTCTACTTCATCGCCAACTTTTAAATGTTCGTTAATATCTTTAACATAGTTGTCAGCTACTTCACTAATGTGAACAAGTCCAGTTACTCCTTCTGGTAACTCTACAAAAGCACCAAAATTTGTAATCCCTGTAACTTTCCCACTAACTTTGCTGCCTACCTCAATTGACATAAAAAAAATGCTCCTCCTTAAAAATGTTTAACTGGATTTACTATATTATATAAAATTATAAAAACAAGTGTCAATGAAACGATAATTACTTGATATTGGGAAAAATTATTTCTCCCTTTTTAGAAAAAAATAAGTTTTTTCTAGCTAACTCAATAATATATTGATCATCGTTCAATTGGTCAATCATGCGTTTTGAATCCTCAACCTTACTCTTTGTTCTCTTTAAATCCACCTTTGCTAGTTTTAATTGTTTTACTTTAGATGAATACACATGTTGTTGTGTTACATAATGAGATTGTAATAAAAAAAATAGGGGGACAGTTAAAAAGCAAAATAATGAAATGCGCACTAAAAACTTTTTAAAACTCCTTCTCCTAGGCTTAACACCTTGTTCTTCAACTAAAGTAATATTTTGTTTATCTTGAACTTGACTAGTTAAATCCAACTTTCTCGCATGTTCCACCTATTTCTTCCTCCTATCTAAAAGGTCCTTTACTTTTTTAATAGTAGTAAGGAAGATATTCTTGAATTTTCCGAAAACTCCTTTAAATTGTATTAAATAGTTTTTGACTCGTTTTGGCACAAAAAACCAACATACTCTGCCGAAAAACAAAAGAATTGATAGTAGAACGTTGTAAACTAAACGGATTAGTCGAATAAGGAGTCCATAAATAAACAAAAGAATTACAATTATTACCTGAATAATCCACTTTATAGGTTTTACAATAAATATTACGATTAACTTTACTATAACGCGATAAATGCCAATAACCAACTGAATAATAAATTCTAATATCTTTTTATAAATAGTTCGAAATAGACTTTGATATGCCGCATAACCACATAGTAAAGCTAATAGTAAATAAAACCTGAGTGCACCTTCATTAACTAAGTATAATACATAAAAAACTAGTAGAGCCTGAAAAACCCAAAATAAAATATCAGTTGCAAATACAATCAATCGATTACGAGTACCTCGATATAAAAAACGATGGTATGTATCTAGTGCCATACCAAGATAAGCACCCATACCGACCATCGCTATCATTGAGTAGAACTGAACGTTTAAGCTCATTTAAATAGCTTGCTAAAGATTCCTTTAGCTTTCCCCGAATTGTATTCGTCAATATAACAAAGTTCATTAATCTTTCCCTTTATTGCTACATGACCTTTTTCTACATCGAGGTTTTTCATTTGTAAATTATGACCTTTAATATGCAAAAATCCTAATGCTGTTTCTAATAGAAACTCTTCACTATCAAAGCTCTCAACTTGTTTTACTCCAGTAATTTCAAGATATCTTCTACTTTTTAACGATAAATCCTGCTCGATTATTTGGCTTGTATTTTTCGCATTTAACTCATACGGATTATTCATACTAGTCCCTCCATTTACATAAACTGTACCACTTGTAAATCGATTCCTAATACAGTGTTATTTGTAAAAGTATATGAAGGGACAACTTTTTTAGAACAAGCTATCTGACAGTTTTTCCTCACTTATGATCGTATACATTGCATCTGCTTCTTCTTTTCGAACAGTCTCTTTAAGTAAATTAATTTTTGCAGTAACAATTTTCTGTCCAAAACGAATTTTTAATTCATCATTTACTTTGACTTCTGTAGATGCTTTTGCAACTGTTCCGTTGATCGTTATTCTGCCTTGATCAGCTACTTCTTTTGCAAGTGTACGACGCTTAATAATTCTCGATACTTTTAAAAATTTATCAAGTCTCATAATTTATTCTCCTCAATTCTCATTCATTTAGACATTATTCATATTTTTTAGCTTCATTCCATATCTCATCCATTTCTTCAAGAGATACATCAGAAAATGCCTTATTTATTTCACGAAGTCTTGATTCAATATATTGAAAACGTTTTGTAAATTTCATATTTGTTTTTAAAATCGCTTCTTCAGGATTTACATCAATAAAACGTGCTAAATTAACAATACTAAATAATAGATCACCAAGTTCCGCTTCAACTTTAGACTGATCTTTCAATTTGATGGCATCAAGAACTTCAGTTAACTCTTCATTAACTTTATCTACAACCGGCGGTAGTTCCTTCCAGTCAAACCCTACTTTCGCAGCTTTACTTTGAAGCTTCTCTGCTTTTAATAATCCTGACAGATCCTTTGGTATACCTGAAAGAACGGATTCAACGACGTGTCCCTTTTCAGCTTGTTTTAATTCTTGCCAATTTTTTAATACGTCTTCCTCACCATTCACATGAACCGTTGAAAATACATGCGGGTGACGATAGATTAGCTTGCTTACTAATCCTTGAATTACATCTTGAATTGAGAAGTAACCTTCATCTTCTCCAATTTGAGCATGTAACATGACTTGAAGTAATACATCTCCAAGTTCTTCAATAATATGATCATCATCTTCTTCATCGATTGCTTCAAGAAGCTCGTATGCCTCTTCTAGTAAGTACTTCTTTAATGATTCATGGGTTTGCTTTTGATCCCACGGGCAACCATTAGGTCCTCTTAAAGTAGCTATGACAGAGCGAAGCGTTTCAAATTGATGATATAGATCCTCTTCATTTTTAACTGGAGGAACATAAACACTTGTCAAATTATTAATTGATGTATCACGATCTAACTCAAACAATGGTACTCTTCTTATTTGCTCAGTTGCACTACCCGCTGCAGTAACAATTACGACTTCATAATCATCGGGAAGCTGCTCCATTAGCTTTAATTTCGCATGTGAGGCAGTCATTTGATCATAAACCTGGCAGATGATCAAATGCTGTCTAAACGTAATCGATTCCGACTCTAAATCCGTTGCATCAACAAACTGGAATCCTTCAATTGGATCAATCTTCAAACTAGTAAACATTGCATCTAAAAAGCTTTGTCCGCCTTTGATGTCTAGCTGGATTTTTCCTTTATCTGCAAGCTCTATTAATAGCTGAACAGTTTTTTCTGCTACAAGAGGATGTCCTGGCACAGCATATGTAATTGCCCCTTCTTCAGAAGCTTTCACCAATAGATGAACAATTTCTTGATATACCTCTTCGAAGCGATCATGTTTTTCATAAATTTCATCGAATGATTGGAACGTTAATCCTTCTCTTTCTAATTCACTTATAACAGGGTGGTCTTTTGTACGTAAATATAGATTGTCAGTTTTTTGTAACACTTTATAGATACCAAACGGAAGCTGATTAAGGTCACCTGCACCTAAACCTAAAACTGTAATCTTGTTCATTTTGATCCTCCTGTTCTTTTAAGAAAGCCATTTCTGTAGTTTTTCGCTTTTAACGATTGAGCTTAGCTCTTCTACTGTAAATAACTTAATTTTTATTAATACAACCGCAAATGCGATCGCACCTACAACCGCTGAAGATAGCGCCTCAACTAACATCCTTAAACGAAGCGGATTAATAAACATTGCATATTTTTCATAAACGTATTCATAACCATATACACAACCATACATAAAGGCTAAAGATACTAGTAATTTCACAATAAACTTAAAGTCAAAAAATGTAACTTTTGACAATTTATATATATAAGCTAAGTTCAAAATCGTAACAATGATTAAAGCAGATACCGTTGAATATGCTGCTCCTTTCGATCCGATTTGCTCCATTAAAATAACATTTCCAATAAATTTAACACATCCTCCAGCAATTACATTTAAAGCTGGAATTAAACTTTTACCTAACCCTTGTGCAATTGAAGATGTCGTAATCGATACGCCAGCAAAGAAGATCGATATACATAAAACAGTTAGGACATCCGTTCCTAAATCATTTCGATAAAGCATGATATTCGTCGGATGGATAATTGAAATTAACCCAATTGTTGCCGCTGCTCCTACTACAATACTTACTCGGATGGCACCTGATATTCGAGTATTAATAGAATGATGTTCTTTACGAACCAATTCACTAGATAAGTACGGAATTAGGGCCAGTGAAAATGATGAAGCAATGACAGAGCCTAATTGAATTAGTGGAAATCCACGGTCATAAATACCCTTTACTAGCTTAGCACCTTCAACATGGTAACCATATTGTACTAATAACGGATAAAAAGAGAGTGAATCAATAAACTGAATGAATACAAGTACTAAACTACTTAAGCTTAGTAAGATTCCTTGATATAAAATTGTTTTTAATTCTAAGCGATAGGTTTTAAGCAAACCAAATGATGGTATCGTTAAACCAGAGCCCCGAAAAGAAACCCAATAAAAGAAGTACAGTATCGCTGCTATACTACCAAGTATCGAACCTGAAACGGCCCCTGCACCTACAATATAAAGATTGTCGGTCGTTTGCATTAAATAAAGTGACAGCACTAAAATCGTAATAACTCGAATTAATTGCTCAATCACCTGACTGACTGAAGTAGGTCCCATATCCCCTAATCCTTGATAATATCCTCGAAATGCTGAAGTTATTGGGACAAATAAAAAGCCAACACTAACAACACGAATTAACATCGCTAGATGATCATCACGCATAAACTTCGCTATACTATTACTTCCTATGTATAAAGTAAAGAAACACAATATACCAATGACTAACAACATCATAAATGTTGCATAAACCAAATCTTTAGCACCTTTATCATCTTTTTTCGCCAATCTTTCAGCAACATAAGATGATAAAACTAAAGGAAAGCCATATGTAGAAAAAGCTAAAGCAATTGCGTAGACAGGATATACTTGTTGGTAAATATAGTAACCTAAATCGCCGGCAATATTTTGATAAGGAATTTTATAAAACGCACTTAGTACTTTCGATAATAATGATGCTATTGTTATGAACAAAGCCCCTTGTAGGGCTGCTTTTTGCTTAGCTTTTTGCAAAAGGATAACAACTCCTTTGTTAGACGGTTCACCCTTTAATGTATTACATTATTAGGGCTTATGTAAAGAGTTGCCAAAAGAAAAAACCTCTCTTTTCCAAATTTAGCAAGTAATGGTGTTTTTATTAAATGTACATCCAGTAGTTTATGCCAAAGGGTAAAACGAAAAAACAAAGACCAGTTAAGGTAATATTCCTTTACTGGCCCATGTACTTCATATATGATTATTGCTCCATTTGTCTAGCCAAGAAGTTAGTAGCAGTATCGATTGCTTTCTTTTCAACTTCAGAAATTGTTTTATCTTTTGAAAAGATAACAACAGCTCCAATTGGATCCCCGCTTGCGATGACTGCTCCTACTGCATAGGATTGATATTTTTCAATAACACTTTCGATAAATGAAGCTTCCCCAGGCTCGCCAACTACTTTTGAGTTACGCTCTGCCATAGTTTTTTCGATGATATCACCAATGTTTTTGTTTAAGTATTCTTTTTTGGAAGCCCCCGCAACTGCTACGACTGAATCTCGGTCACTTATAATGACTGTATGTCCAAGTGTGTCGTAAAGTGCATCAGCGTACTCCTTCGCAAAATCACTTAATTCACTAATTGGTGAATATTTCTTTAAAATGACTTCTCCATCTCGGTCCACAAATATTTCTAATGGATCACCTTCACGAATCCGTAAAGTTCTCCTAATTTCTTTTGGTATTACTACTCGACCTAAATCGTCAATTCGACGAACAATACCTGTTGCTTTCATACTTGTAAAGCGCCTCCTCACTTACTTGCATGTCTACGTTGATGAAAGATACCCGAGTGACAATGAGGTAAGGTCACCCTTAATTAATGATAGTATCCTACACAACGAAAGTTCTATACAAAATAAGTGAGATTTTTTAACACCTTTACTAAAAATATAGTACTGTAAGCACTTTTTGGTAACTTTTAATGACTTTATCACCAAAATAAAGAAGCCATTCGTACTACTTTCTTATGCATTTACACTCTCTTTTTTCACGTTCTTTAATCCATTAATTAAACCTTCTAGCGTTGTAAGCCAGTCAGCTGGATTTTTTCCTTTTACGTCTAGCGTTACTTTTAATTTCGATCCATCCATTCCTAGGCCAATGCCTCTTCCGAATGAATTACATAATTGGAATAACTTTCCACCATCAATATTAGTACTTGCCTTCTCAGAGAAATAAACACTTACTTCTGATTTAACTTGTTTAATAAGCTCAATCTGCTCTGCAATCGCTAAAAGTTTAATATGAGCAACTTGACATAGATAGCCTACTTCTACCGGGAAATCACCAAAACGATCCATTAATTCATCTTGTAAATCATTTAACTCTTCAAACGTTTCAACACGTCTAAATTGCTTGTACATCTCAATTTTTTGCTTACTATCTTGAATATACGTATCAGGTAAATAAGCATCAACTTCAATGTCAATTTCAATTGAAATGATATCTTCTTTCTTAACTCCTCTACGCTGTTCGATTGCATCTTTTAACATTTGAGAATATAAATCGAAACCAACCGAATCGATAAATCCGTGTTGTTGTGCTCCAAGTAGATTTCCTGCACCTCGTATTGATAAGTCACGCATAGCAATTTTGAAACCTGAACCTAGTTCTGTAAATTCTTTAATTGCTTGCAGACGCTTCTCGGCAACCTCAGTCAGTACTTTATCCTGTTTATATGTGAAATAAGCATACGCTACTCTATTCGAACGTCCTACACGTCCTCTTAATTGATAAAGTGTTGATAATCCCATTCGATCTGCATCATATACAATCAATGTATTAACATTTGGAATATCCACGCCCGTTTCGATAATCGTCGTGCTTACTAATACGTCGTATTGGCCATCTAAAAAGGCATACATAACTGATTCTAATTCGCCTTCATTCATTCGACCATGTGCTACAGCTACTTTTGCATCTGGTACAAGCATCGAAATCTGTTCAGCCATACGTTCAATATCTTCTACCCGATTGTATAAGAAATATATTTGTCCATCTCGGGCAAGCTCTCTTTCAATCGCTTCTCTCGCTAATGCAGCATTATATTCAACTACATATGTTTGAACCGGAAAACGATTTTCTGGTGGCGTTTCAATAACTGATAAATCTCTTACTCCTAGCATTGACATATGCAATGTACGAGGAATCGGAGTTGCAGTTAACGTTAAAACATCTATATTTGCTTTTAGTTGCTTTATTTTTTCTTTATGAGATACACCAAATCTTTGCTCTTCATCAATAATTAAAAGTCCTAAATCTTTATATAAAATATCCTTCGATAATAGGCGATGTGTTCCAACTACTATATCGACAGAGCCCTCTTTTAGGCCTTTCATCGTTTCAAGCTGCTGTTTACGAGATCGGAAACGATTTAACACACCGATATTAATTGGGTGATCTTGAAACCTTTCCCTTAATGTTTCGAAATGCTGCTGTGCCAAAATTGTAGTAGGAACTAAAATAGCAACTTGCTTACCTTCCACAATTGCTTTAAAAGCAGCTCGAATAGCTACTTCAGTTTTTCCGTATCCTACGTCACCACAAAGCAGTCGATCCATTGGACGTTCTCTTTCCATATCCTTTTTAATTTCATGAATTGATCTAAGTTGATCGTCAGTTTCCTGATAAGGAAATGAAGATTCAAATTCTTGTTGTTCCAAGCCATCAGGTGAAAAAGCGTAGCCTTTTGATGCTTCTCGTTCTGCATAAAGCTTAATTAAGTCATCAGCTATATCCTGAACGGAGCCTTCAACTTTCTTCTTAACCTTTTTCCAATCAGTTCCACCAAGCTTATAAATCTTCGGCTCTTTACCTTCAGATCCAACATACTTTTGAACTTGATCAATTTGTTCAATTGGTACGAATAACTTGTCGTCGCCATGATATCGAATATGTAAATAATCTTTATGAATACCATTAATCTCTAATGTTTCAATTCCCAAAAACTTACCAATACCATGATTTACATGAACAACATAATCTCCAACTTTTAATTCTGAGTAATTTTTTATTCGTTCAGCATTTGATAACTTTGTATTGATTCTTTTTTTCTTCTTAGCTTTTTTCGTGAATAGCTCACGCTCTGTTATTAGAACGAATTTTTCTAAAGGAAGTTCGAATCCAGAACGAAGATCACCTTTCATGATGTATACTTCACCATTTTTGATTTGTTCAAGAGAAGAAATAATTTTACCTTCAATTTTGTAATCTTCTAATATATTTTCAATTTTATTTGTTCTTTCGTCACTTTCGCCGAGCATAACGATTGTATATTTATTTTTCTTCCAACGGTCTAATTCATTTTTTAACAAGCTCATTTGACCATGAAACTCTTGCATCGATTTACATTGAATCGAAACTACCTGTTCTGGATGCGTATGAGGTACTCTTCTTGGAAAAAGACTCGTATGAATTTGTTGACGCTTTCTCGAATGTAGTAATTCAAAAAAGTCATGTGAAAAACTTACTCCATGTAACGCATTTCCTTCAGCTAGTAAGGAAGTATACCACTCTGCTTCATCCTTTTTAAGCTGCTCTACGATTTCATGGACCCTCGAAATCTCATCAATAACGACAACAGTTTCCTTAGGAACGTAATCTAGTAAACTAAATTGGTTTTCATAGATTAGACCAAAATATTTATATATTTGATCAATCAATTGCCCTTGCTTTAATTGCTCAAGATCATAAGTTACCTTTTCAACCAATAACTCTTTTACTTGTTGGTCACTTATTTTTGATAGGGTTTCTTTAAAAGCTTGTTCGATTCGTTGAACTCCTAATTGCAAATCAGTCTTGGAAATAATTCTTTCCGTCGCTGGGCCAATTTGGACACTCTCATACTTTGTAATAGATCTTTGGGAATCAGGAGAAAACGAACGGATCGAATCGATTTCTGTATCAAAGAGTTCAATTCGAATAGGATCTTCATACGTTAATGGATAAATATCAAGAATTCCTCCGCGTACGCTAAATTCTCCTTTACTTTCGACCATCCCAACGCGTTCATAGCCCATTTGGACAAACTTTGAAACCAAATTCGATAAGTCGATATCTTCACCAATTTCAAAATTGATCTGGTAGCTAGACCATAATTCTGGAGATGGCAAATAGCCAATTAATCCCGATACAGGTGTAACCACTACCGACGGTTTTTTTGACATCAAACTGTTTAACGCAATTAATCTTTGTGATCTAAGCTCTGGACTTGATACTGCAATCTCTGAAGCAATCAGTTCATTTGCAGGATATAAAAATACTTTGTCTTCCCCAACTACTGATTTTAGATCTTCCGATACTTTTTGAGCTTGGAGAAGATTATTTGTCACGATTAACTGCGTTTGTCCAGTTTCTTTAAAAACAGCTCCAGAAAGCAATGTTTTCGCAGACCCCGTTAAGTTTGTAACTAATTGTTCTCTTAACCCATTTTTTAGGCCGTTTATTATTTTCTTAATATCTTTATACTGGTTAAATTGTTCAATTAAACCAATCACGAAGTCAATCTCCCCTAACAGTCAATCTAAGTAACAATAATCTTAGTTGAAGTTTATATTTATAGTTTTTTAGTAATTTGCTCCATTTTAAGTGGCATTTGTATAGATAAACGCACTCCATCTTAACGGAGTCTAGAAAAAAACAGAAAAACGCCTCAGTTATAAACCAAAGGCAATTTAATTTATGAAATTCTTATATTCATGGTAATGTGGAAACTCAGATAGAGTCATTTCGCAATCCTCGCACACAATATAAATTACTTGATTAGGAGATTGAATAAAGTTTACAAAATCGCTCAATTCTTCATCGAAAGAATGACAATACGAAGATGAAACTTGTAACAACTGTTGTTTTTCAATACTACCCATTTGTTTACTACAATACCTACACTGACAATCTAATAATTCCATTACTTCCTCCATACTACAAAAAAATTCATATATACAGTATGGATTGTACTAACTATACTTATTCAATGTGAAAGCTTAAATTCCTGTTTTTTATTTTTTATTATATTGATTCATTACATCCACGAAAGAATGCTTTAAAAAATATTCACATGCATCTGCGGCTCTTTTTACACCATCAACTACTTCCGCGATTTCTTCTTCAAAGAAGTTTGATAATACATGATTTACGACACTCATTCCATTTGACGGACGATCTACTCCAATTCGAACACGTTGGAATTCCTGTGTTCCTAAATGCTGAATTAATGACTTTATACCATTATGACCCCCAGCACTTCCTTTTGTACGTAGACGTAGCTTTCCGGTTGGAATATCCATTTCATCATATAGTACGACAAGATCTTCTAAATCAATATTAAAATAATCCATAAACGGTCTTACACATTCACCTGACAAGTTCATATATGTTAAAGGTTTTAATAAGAAAACTTTTTCTCCGTTCACAATTCCTGAAGTATAAATACCATTAAATTTTTGTTGGGTTAATGAAATGCCCCATCGGTGAGCCAATTCATCGATCGCAATGAAACCAATATTGTGTCGCGTTCTTTCATACTCTCTACCCGGGTTGCCTAATCCTACAAACAACTTCATTTTATTATCCTCCATTCTAATCTTGGTTATATTACGAAAAGACGTAACCACTTCTGGTTACGTCCTCTTATAAGTTTTAAAGCAAAGATGTAATTTTTATATTAATCAAATAAAGTACTTACTGATTGCTCTTCATATACACGAATAATCGCTTCACCTAATAGGCCAGCAACTGATAATTCAACAAGTTTATCAGTCTTTTTATCTTCAGTAAGACAAATTGAATTTGTTACAACTAATTCTTTAATACAAGAGTTTTCAATACGATCAATTGCCGGTCCAGACAATACAGGGTGTGTACAACATGCATATACTTCTTTTGCACCGTGCTCTACTAATGCATTAGCAGCAAGTGTAATTGTACCAGCTGTATCAATAATATCATCAATTAAGATAGCCGTTTTACCTTCAATATTACCGATGATGTTCATAACTTCAGAAACATTTGGTTTTGGACGACGTTTATCAATGATAGCAATCGGAGCTTTTAGACGATCTGCCATTTTACGTGCTCTTGTTACTCCACCATGGTCAGGAGAAACAATTACGATATCTTCAAGCTGTTTTTTTCTAAAGTAATCTGAAAGGATAGGTACACCTAATAAATGATCAATCGGAATATCAAAGAATCCTTGAATTTGTGGTGCATGTAAATCAAGTGTAATCACTCGAGTTGAACCAGCAGTTTCAAGAAGGTTTGCAACTAACTTAGATGTAATTGGCTCACGTGAACGAGCTTTTCGATCTTGACGAGCGTAGCCGTAATAAGGAATTACAATATTAATTGTTTTTGCAGATGCACGTTTTAAAGCATCAATCATAATTAATAATTCCATAATACTTTCGTTTACAGGGAAACTTGTTGATTGAATGATAAATACATCACAACCACGGATACTTTCCTCTATGTTAATTTGCACTTCTCCATCGCTAAAACGAGAAACCGAGCATTTACCAAGCTCTACACCAATGTGTTTTGCAATTTCTTCAGCTAATTTAGGATTCGAGTTTAGAGTAAATACTTTTAAATGCTTGTCTGGATAATGATTAGGCATGTTTCGTGTACCCTCCGCTTTTTTTCTTTTCTTTTTATCTATAATTAATTTTTATAGTAACCTTCTTTGTTCACTTGTCTTGCTCTTGCAATTGCTAGTGAATCTTCTGGAACTTCATCTGTAATTGTTGAACCAGCTGCAATGTATGAACCTTTTTTCACAGTTACAGGTGCAATTAAATTTGAATTACAACCAACAAAGACATTGTCCTCAATCGTTGTTTTAAACTTGTTTTTACCGTCATAATTCACAGTGATTGAGCCACAACCAAGATTAACACCTTGACCGATTTCCGCATCACCAATATAGCTTAAATGAGATGCTTTACTTCCGTTACCAAAAGTAACTTTCTTAGTTTCAACAAAATTTCCAATTCGAACTTCATCACCTAATGTTGACGCCGGACGAATGTGAGCAAATGGTCCAACTGAAGTTGAATGACCAATTTTACTTTCATGTACAACCGATTGTTTAATAACTGTATCATTACCAATTTCACTATCAATAATTTCAGTATTTGGGCCAATTGTACTACCCGTTCCAATTATACTATTTCCATAGATCATTGTACCAGGGTAAATAATTGTATCCGAACCAATTTTTGCATCTGCAGAGATGTATGTGCTATTTGAATCAATAATCGTTACACCGTTCAACATATGCTTTTTGTTTATATTTTTGCGCATGATTGATTCTGCAATAGATAATGCATATCGATCATTTACACCTAATGTTTCATCGAAATTTGCTGTTTTATATGCAGCTACTATTTCGCCTTTTGCTTTTAGTATCTCAATAACATCTGGTAAGTAGTACTCACCTTGAGCGTTATTATTGTTTACTTCGTTTAATGCTTCAAATAATGCTTTATTATCAAAGCAATATGTACCTGTATTTATTTCTTGAACTGTTAGCTCTTCTGGATTTGCATCCTTATGCTCAACAATTTTTAATACAGACCCATTTTCGCCCCTAATTATTCTACCATAACCAGTTGAATCCTCAAGATGAGCTGTTAAAATTGTAGCTTTTGCCTGTAATCTTTCATGCTCATCGAATAAAGCTTGAATTGTCTCTGGTGAAATTAAAGGAGTGTCGCCACAGATTACTAAAGTAGTTCCTTCTTTATCTTTTAACATTGGCGCTGCTTGAATAACAGCATGTGCAGTGCCTAATTGCTCAGCTTGTAGAGCATATTCGCTATGATCACCTATTTGTGTTTTAACTAATTCCGCTCCGTGACCTACAACGGTTACAATATTTTGTACACCAACTGATATTACGTGGTCTACAACATGTTGAACCATAGGCTTCCCACAAACAGGGTGTAGTACTTTATATAATTTTGATTTCATTCTAGTACCTTTTCCTGCAGCTAGAACAATCGCATATTTATTTGACATAGTCATCCTCCATCAATCTAAATACCTATACCTGGTAGCTCAAAATGCTAATTTTAATATTTTTCCACAAAATACATCCATTTTATTATACCATAAAAAAAGAACCCATTATACATTAATGGGTTCTTTTTGGTCATATTTTTAAGAAGCACCTGCTTCTTCAAAGTCTTCTTCTAACTCACCTACACGGTGATATTCAGCTAGTACAGAATCCTGTATTTTGCTACGAGTTGAAGAGTTAATCGGATGAGCGATATCACGGAACTCTCCATCCGGAGTACGTTTACTTGGCATTGCTACAAATAAACCGTTATTACCATCGATTACGCGAATATCATGAACAACAAATTCATGATCTAATGTAATTGATGCAATAGCTCTCATACGACCCTCCGTGTTTACGCGGCGTAGTCTTACGTCTGTCACTTCCATCTTGTTCACCACCTTTATCAACTTAAACCATAATTAGTAAGTTTCAACAATTATCAGTAATTTCCTTCTTTTTGGAAATTTTTTTATTTAAATTATTTAATTTTTACAAAAGTTTATTAAATAGGAGGCCTCAATCTATTTATCGGAATTTTTTAATTAAATTTCAGTGAAAATAAAAAAAACCTGAAAAAATTTCAGGTTTTGGGCTTATATAACTGCGATACATTCGATCTCTACTAATACGTCCTTAGGTAGTCTTGCAACTTCCACACAGCTTCTTGCAGGTTTGTGTCCATTGAAAAACTCTTCATAAATAGCATTAAAGTCAACAAAAGTTGTTAAATCTTTTAAAAATACAGTTGTTTTAATAACTTTTGATAAGTCTGTTCCAGCTTCTTCTAGCACTGCCTTAAGGTTTGCAAACACTTGCTTTGTTTGTTCCTCAATTCCACCTTCTACAATATTTCCTTCTACAGTTAATGGAATTTGTCCAGAAGTGTATAATAATCCGTTAGCGATTATCGCTTGAGAATATGGTCCAATTGCCTTTGGTGCATGATCAGTATGAATTAATTGCATTATGTATCTTCCCCTTCTTCATTATATACAAGTAGCTTATTTATCTAACGACTATAAGCTTTCAGTTTTAATAAATGATTCTTCTTGGAAATTGCCTCTTTCAACTCGAATAAGCTGTTCTCTTTCATTTACCTCAGATAGCTTTACAAGTGATATATAATCTTCAACTAATCTTTCTTCAATATTTACTGCCTCAACTAATACACCAATTCCCGCAACATTTGCCTGAAATTCCTTAAGCAAATTTTTCATACCAGTAACCGTTCCACCAGCTTTCATGAAATCATCGATAATTAAAACATTTGAACCTGCCTCGATGCTTCTTTTTGCCAATGACATTGTTTGTATACGTTTTGAAGAACCAGATACGTAGTTAATACTTACTGTTGACCCTTCCGTTACCTTGTTATCTTGACGAACAATTACAACTGGTACATTTAAAAAGTTTGCAACAGCATACGCTAAAGGAATTCCCTTCGTTGCGATTGTCATAACAATATCTATTTTTTGATTACTGAATATAGATGCAAACATACGGCCTACACTATTAACATAGTTAGGATTGCTTAATATATCAGTCATATATAAGTATCCACCAGGCAACACTCGGTCTGGTTTTTGAAGTAAATCACATAATTCTTCAATTACTGTATTTACTTCTTGATTACTAATACTAGGAATATACTTTACACCACCAGCTGCTCCTGGCACAGTCAATAGTGTCCCAATTCCTTGCTGTTCGAACGTCTGTTTTATAATACCTAAATCTTCACTTACTGATGATTTAGCAGACGCATATAAATCAGCAAAAAATGTTAATGATACTAATTGTTGTGGATGATGCAACAAATAGTGTGTCATACCTACAAGACGAGAGCTTCTTCTAATTTTCATGCAGCACCTCAAATCACGAATATTTTATAAAAATTTTATAATAATATTCGTTTTTAATCAAGTTTTTCCCTTTCACCTAACATCCGAACGGCGTATACTTGATCGCAGAAACCTTTTAGTCCGTTATAAACACGATTCATCCTAGAATCATGGCGAACTAATCCAAATACTGTTGGACCACTTCCGCTCATTAAAACGGCATCAGCACCAAAACGTTTCATTTGATCCTTAATCATTGCAACTTCAGGGTGTAATTGCAATGTAACTGATTCTAATACATTTCCTAATGACAGACAAATATCGTCGTAATTTTTATTCGAAATGGCATTTACCATACGATTTACATCAGGATGTTGAACATTATCTAATTTAAGCTTTTGATAAACAGTAGCTGTTGAAACGCCTTGTGTCGGTTTCGCTAAAATAACCCAACAAGGTGGGGGTGTATCGATATGTTCAATCTTTTCACCACGACCTGTAGCTATAGCTGTTCCTCCATAAACACAAAATGATACGTCCGACCCGATTTTAGAACCAATTACCGCTAATTCATCTAACGAACAATTTAAATTCCAAAGCTTATTTAGACCTCTTAGTACTGCCGCTGCATCTGAACTACCTCCAGCTAAACCAGCAGCTACAGGAATATTTTTTGTAATAAAAATATGCGCTCCTAATTTAACTCCGAACATTTCTTTTAGTAGCATCGCAGCCTGATAAGCTAAATTGCGTTGATCATCAGGTACGTACCGATTATGTGATGTAACGACAATTTTATCTTCTTGAATAAGCTCTAATTCAATTCGATCGGCTAAATCGATTGTTGTCATGATCATTTTTACATCATGATAACCGTCGTCTCTTTTCCCTACTACGTCTAATGAAAGATTTATTTTCGCAGGAGCCTTCACCATTAATTTCACTATTCTCACCTTCTTATGAACACTTACTTTTTTGCTATTGTATCATAATTAACTCATAAGAAAAATGTAACCCAATGAAAGTAAGCTAGAACAGTAAATTTTCTTTTAAGAAGATTCACAAAAACCGAAGCATTTTGCTTCGGTTTGATGTGTAGACAAATTCGCTTGTCGAAGTGAAGATTGTTTATTGTTGCTTATTAGATAATTGTAACTCAGCTAATTCGATTGCCCTTTTAACCATGTTGCCGGCATCCTTCGCTCGGATGCCTCCCCAGCCTTCTTTTTGAACGACGTCATAGAAACCAAGATCTTTTGCAAGTTCTTCTTTAAAGCCCTGTGACATGATACCTTTTTTTCTTCTACCCAAAAAAAGCAACCCCCTTTTTCCACTTCGACATGATTAGTATGTGTATATCTGTTAAATTTCATGAATAATAAAAAGAAAAGGACAGTAGAAAATTCTACTGCCCATTCGCCATTAGTCCACTTGTATGGTCATCACAGAAAAACAATTCAACTGTTTCTGTTAAAATATCTGCATAACTAAAAGATAAGCGTTCAAATGTGTTCTCTTCTTGATCTAATTGTACTACGAATATGGATGGATATGTTTCTGCTAATACACCGGAACGTTCCACAGTCTTTCTACGGCCGCTGTTTGCTTTCAATGTAAGTCGTTTTCCAACATGACTATCTAAAGTATCCTTTATTTCAGATAATTTTTTTGCCATTTCATACCACCTCACTATGACAAGTATACCATCTTATGTAAACTAAGTCAAAAAAGATAAAATTATACCAACGATACAGGTTACCTGTCAATATTTTTTTGCAACACCCGATTATTATTTGTGAAAATCAGAAAATTTATGTATGAAAATAAAAAAAAGATTTTCTACAAACGAGTTCTCTCGTTAATGTAGAAAATCTTTTCCTTATTCCTCTTCCATCGATTGGAAAGGTAGCCCTGTTCTTAAAATTCCTTTTGTTTCTACTCCGCCTAGTCCTTTTTCACCTGTAATTGTATTACGAACTACTTCATAAACATTTACTCGATCCATAAATGATGTGAAGCTTATCTTCCCAACTACATAAACGGGATCTAAAGCATGTATGTTTACCCTCGTTGGTGAGCTGGCAAAGTTTGCTCCCGCACGTATAATCGCTTCAAAGTGAGATTGACATGCCCCAGCAAAAATAACAAGGTGGTCTAAAGATGGAACCTTTTTTCTCGCTTCTTTTACAGCTTCGACAAAATATCTTGAATGTCTGTAAGCTTCTAAATCAGTAACGACCCCTTTTGCCTTTGTGTATGCATCATGACCAGTAATAACTAGTATATCGGGGCGATAATGATCTAAATAATAACCAATTTTCGTTGGTAATTCTGTTTCCTTACAATAGATTCCCTCAACGGGAACACCCATCTTATTATACATTTCAAGACATTTTTTTAAATAAATTGGATCTCCATCGATGTGAAGAACCCGACCTGGTATTTGAAAAAGATTTACATCTGTTCTAAATCCATTCGTTGCTTGAAATCTTCTTTTTTCTTTTTGCTCCATAGCTTCCCTTTTAAATAGTTTGTAGTTTTCCTCAATTTGAACAGATGATCTCTTACCTTTTTCTCGATACTCTGATTCAATGATTACTCGCAGGTCGGATAAAGGCGCATCAGCAATTAAACGAAAATCGTCACCATATAAAACAGCAATGACTTCATCCCCGATTTGTTTTACCTCCACTACTCGAAAAACTAGGTCATATTTATAAGATGCTCTTTCTACTATATCCCCTACATTAATATTCACATGCCTTCCCCTCCAAAATTGCTTAAGTACACTACGAGTTCGCTCTCTTTTCTTAGATTATGTATGGACAAAAAAAAGGGTGAAAAGAAGGTTTATTGAACTTTTGTAGGGCATCGGAACTAAAATGAGGCAGCAAATAAAAAAGATGATTACAAACTAGTTAGTAAATTAGTTTATAATCATCTTTTTGTTATTTCATTCTTTTATATAGATTATTACTTAAAGTTCCAAATTCTTGAATTGATAAAGTTTCTCCTCTTCTTGTTCCTTCAATACCTGCTTCTAAAAGACAAGCTTCAAGGATTGTCTTGTCCTTTTTCAGTTGAGAAAAATGATTTAATAAATTATTATTTAATGTTTTTCTTCTTTGAGCAAAGCTCGCTCTAACTACTTCAAAAAAGAATGATTCATCAATTACCTCTGCTGCTGGTTCTTCTCGTTTTACTAGCTTTATAACAGCAGAATCAACGTTTGGCTGTGGCATGAAGACCGTTCTAGGTACAGTCATAACCGTTGAAGCATGTGTATAAAACTGTATTGCTATTGATAGTGAACCATAATCCTTTGTCCCCGGCTTTGCGGAGATACGGTCAGCTACTTCTTTTTGCAACATACAAACAATTCCTCTGATTGGTAAACCTTCAGTTAATAGCTTCATGATTATTGGTGTCGTTACATAATAAGGCAAGTTTGCGACTACCATTATATCCGACTCATTTGGTAAATGCTCATTAATCGCTTTTTCAACATCTGCCTTTAGAACGTCTTCATTAACGATTTGTATATTATCATATGGAGAAAGTGTATCTTCTAAGATTGGGATTAGTCTATTATCAATTTCAAAAGCTAATACCTTCTTAGCACGCTTAGCAATTTGCTCAGTTAATGCCCCAATTCCCGGACCAATTTCAATTGCACAACTTTCTTCAGTTAAGTCTGCATAACTTACAATGTTTTCTAGTATATTTGTATCAATTAAGAAATTTTGACCAAAGCTTTTTTTAAAGAAGAAATCGTACTTGGCTAATATTTCTTTCGTTCGACTAGGTGTCGCGATATCCTTCATTATTTTTCCTCCATTAAAACTTTTTTTACTGCTTGCCCAAATTCATCTTTTGATATTTGAAACATTTGCAGTCTTTTCTCTAGTTGCTTACCGTTTGTATAACCTATATTAAGAATTTTACCAAGTTTATCTCGTCTTTCACTTGATGAGGGATGTCCAATTAACCCAGCATCTATTAAATCTTCCTTAGTAATTTCGGATTCAACTTCGATAAATTCCTGCTTAACATGAATTAAAGCATTTCGAATAGATTCTCTAGTAGCATGCTCGATCCCTAATCCTTTTTTACCTGAACGAACAGCTTCTTCCTTTGGTAAAAACGCATGCTTACACCCTGGTACGTGCTCTTTAATAATCGAGCGTATACGTTGACCAGGATAATCAGGATCTGTAAATACAATTACTCCTCGAGTCTCCTGAGCATGCTTTATTAATTTTAAAGTATCCTTATTTATAGCAGAACCACTTGTTTCAATTGTATCTGCATCCACAGCTCTTTTAATTGCCGCCGTATCATCTTTACCTTCAACAACAATGATTTCTTTAATTTTCATTTGTTCCTCCAACCAATACAAGTATATGTAATCATACCATAAGGATAATAAAACTTCATACTCTCTTAAAAGTAGTATAAAAAAAAGCAGAAGGACTTATCCTTCTACTTTCATTCAAACAACGATCTATTTTAAAAATATTAACTAATAATACGAATTTTTACAGTACGACGACCAAAATTATAACAATCGTCTTTTGTAGGCATTAAAATATCGATTCTTCTGCCTTTAATTGCGCCACCAGTGTCACCAGCAATAGCAACGCCATATCCTTCAACCCAAACTTTAGATCCTAAAGGAATAACTTTTGGATCAACTGCAATCAGTTTTGTGTTAGGATTTTTACGTACATTAATACCTAAAGCTGTTACACCTGACATCCCCGCATCATAAGGTGAATATGCAGTTGCTTCAACAGACATTTCTTTCACCTTACTACTTGATTTAGGCGCACTAGATTTTACTAATGCACTTGATGTTGGTACAGACTTTGTTCCAACTGCAACTACTCGATCAACTGGTTCTTTTAATATCGTTTCATCAACTAGTGTTTTAGAAACTACTTTACCATTTTCTTTAATCAGTTCAAAGTTACGTTTAACAAGTCCTTTTACACCTTCTGAAATGACCGAAGATTCATCTTTATTCATTGAAGAATCTTTTTGCTCTTTTTCTTTAAAATCTACAGGCTCTTCCACCACATCGTTGACTTTTTCGACACGGATAACTCGAACTGTATCATTTTGTTTGATCATTTCGCCGGCACCTGGTTCAACTCGGTCAAATTCGTTTAAAGTAATGTTCTGCTTTTCTAAAAAGTCAGCGACAGTAGTCGAAGTTGCAAACACTTTTTTAGAAACTCCTCCGTCATTTAATACCATTGGGAATGCTTTTTCGTAAGATACCTTACCATTTTCCTCTAACGGTGTTGACAGTGCAGGCATTATAACATCATCAGGGTTGATCTTAATATTTTGTTCCTTTAATAATTCCTCTACCGTTTGAGCAGTTGTCATAATGACTTTTTCTTGCCCATCGATCGTAAGTTTAACAGGTTTTGCTAAATGAACCGTAATATCCATATCATCTGATATTTTCGTTTTGGCTGACGGATATATTTCATCTGCATTCGTAATATTAATATTTTGTTCTTTTAATAATTCAGCCACAGTATTTGCATGTGTTTGAATAACTTGTTCCTTCCCGTCTACCTCAAGAGTTACTTGTTCTTTAAGTCCCTCATATGCTCCTGTACCTACTGATCCAGTGAAAACTAAAGCTCCTGCAATTTGTACTGCTAGTTTTTTACTACTCCCAAGTCTAGAAAGTAACCTATTCGCGTCTATCACGATTTTACTCCTCCTTTTCGCCTGAGAAAAAAGATTGACTAGCTCCAAACCTATTAACTAGTGCTTCTACTCTACTGAATGTATGTTTACTAGATTTAGAAGTAGAAGAGTTTTCTTTCGACAAATTCTTCAACTCTTCATACGTGAACTGTGACGAATGTTATGTATTCGTACTAGTTCATGAGATCATTTGTTAATCTGAAAAATATTACACGCATTTTCGAAAGTTCGTTTTTGAACTTCCTCAACTGATATGTTTTTTAAACGTGCAATCTCATCAGCAACAAGTGATACATAGCTAGGTTCGTTTCTTTTTCCTCTATACGGATGTGGTGTTAAGTATGGACAATCCGTTTCGATTAATAGATTTTCTAACGGAATCTCTGTCGCTACTTCTTTTGGTTTTTTTGCATTCTTAAATGTAACTGGTCCTCCCAATGAAATATAGAAGTTCATTTTAATACATTCTTTTGCAGTTTCCACACTTCCGCTGAAGCAGTGCATGATGCCACCTACTTCTGATGCATTTTCTTCTTTTAAAATGGTTACAATGTCTTCAGTTGCGTCTCGATTGTGAATGACAATCGGTAGTCCACATTCTTTTGCTAATTGAATTTGTTTACGAAATACTTCTTTTTGAATTTCTTTTGGAGATTTATCCCAGTAGTAATCTAATCCAGTTTCTCCAATTGCTACTACTTTAGGATGTTTTGATAATTCCTTAATCCATTCAAAATCTTCTTCAGTTGCGTCAATTGCATCAACTGGATGCCAGCCAATAGCTGCATAAAGAAAATCATATTTCTCAATTAATTCCATAGCCTTCGTAATTGTTGGTCGATCAAAGCCAACAACTACTTGATGAACAACTCCTGCTTCTAGAGCTCTACTAATTACTTCTTCAAGGTCTTCTTTGTATTGATCTGCATTTAAATGTACATGTGTATCAAAAAGCATTTCTACTTCCCCTTTGCTCATCTGAGATTTAGTCTAGCATACCGTAAAATTTCTTACCTAACGCACAGTTAACAATTCCGTTACAAAAAAAAACGGTCAAAATTAAGCAATTTCTAATAAAATTTTAAAGATGTTTTAAATTAATTCCATGTTATATCAAGACTTTCTTACTTTTTGTTACCAAATTCAGATAATTTTTTTAGTTTACCATTGTAATCAATCTGTAATATTTTCTTCATATAATGACATTTTCTAACAATACCTTGTTAACACCTGCCATAAATCAACAAATTATTATCATATTTGTGATTATTATGATATTTTTACAATTTTCTGCACAATACAACAATTATTTCAGTAAAACAAATTTAAAAAAGAAAAGCATTTCATGTTAGTTTCTACACGAAATACTTTTCCTAGTAGCATTATTTAATAATAGTACCGTTTGGTAATGATTGATCAATTGTTGCAAGTGATAGCTTACCTTCAATACTTCCTGCAAGAATCATCCCTTCGGATAGTTCCCCTCTAAGCTTAACAGGTTTTAAATTCGTTACACAGATCACTTTTCTACCAATTAAGTCTTCTGGTTTATAGTATTCCGCTATACCCGATACAACTTGTCTAGATTCATTCCCTAAATCTAATTGAAGTTTTAGAAGTTTTTTTGCTCCTTTTACTGCACCAGCTTCTTTTACTTCAGCTACTTTTAGTTGAACTTTAAAGAAGTCATCAATCGTAATTTCAGGAACAGTTTCTTCCACTTTCTCTTCTGCCACTGGTTTTACAGTAGCTTGCATTTGTTCTTTAATATAAGCGACTTCAACCTCTGTCTCTAAACGAGGGAAAATTGGCTCACCTTTTTGTACTCTCGTATCCTCTTGAATTGCTCCAAACTTATTCAGGCTGTCCCATGAAAGAATCTTTTCATCAACTAGTCCTAACTGAGCGAAAATTTTCGCTGGAGTCTGAGTTAAGAAAGGTTTTAGTAAAATCCCTACTTGACGTAAAGATTCAGCTAAATGTGCCATTACCGAAGCTAGTTCGTTTACACGGCTTTCGTCTTTAGCAAGTACCCACGGCTGTGTCTCATCAATATATTTGTTCGTACGACTAACGAACTGCCAAATATTTGTTAAAGCAACTGAAAACTCCATATTTTCCATTGCTGCTTCAACAGATTCTTTCGTATTTTTTGCAACTTGTTGAAGGTTTTCATCAAAATCTGTTACTGCTCCATTAACAGCAGGAATATTACCATCAAAATATTTTTGGATCATTGCAATTGTTCGATTTAATAAGTTACCTAGATCGTTCGCTAAATCAAAATTAATGCGGTCAACGAATCCTTCAGGCGTAAAAATACCATCTGATCCAAAAGGAACTTCACGTAGTAAGTAGTATCTTAGTGCATCTAAGCCATATCGATCGATTAATACTACTGGATCTACTACATTTCCTTTTGATTTACTCATCTTGCCGTCTTTCATTAATAACCATCCATGAGCAAAGACCTTTTTAGGTAATGGTAAGTCTAATGCCATTAACATAATCGGCCAATAAATCGTATGGAAACGTACAATTTCTTTACCAACTAAATGAACATTCGCTGGCCAATATTTTTTATAGTTTTCTTCATTATCTGAACCATATCCTAACGCTGTAATATAGTTAGATAAAGCGTCAATCCAAACATAAATAACGTGTTTAGCATTACCAGGTACTTTTACACCCCAGTCGAATGAAGTACGTGAGACAGCTAAATCCTCTAAACCAGGTTTAATGAAATTGTTAATCATTTCATTTTTTCTTGATTCAGGTTGAATAAACTCTGGGTTTTCTTCATAATACTTCAGTAATCGGTCAGCATATTTACTCATTTTAAAGAAATATGACTCTTCTTTAACTAGCTCTACTGGATGACCGCTGTCTGGACTCTTTCCACCAATAATTTTTCCTTCTTCATTATATAGAGGATCTACAATTTGTGTTTCAGTATAATATGTTTCATCCGGAACAGAATACCAACCCTCATACTCGTCCAAATAAATGTCACCTTGATCAAGTAATTGCTTAAAAATCTTTTCAACTATTTCTTTATGTCTGTTTTCTGTCGTACGGATAAAGTCATCATATGAAATATCTAATTTTGACCATAGGTCTTTAATTCCAACAACGATATCGTCTAGGTATTCCTGAGGTGAGACATTTAACTCCTCAGCTTTTCGTTGAATTTTTTGACCATGTTCATCTGTACCCGTTAAATAAAAAACATCAAAACCTTGAAGTCTTTTATATCTAGCCATTGCATCCCCAGCAACAGTCGTATAAGCATGACCTATATGTAATTTTCCGCTCGGATAATAAATTGGGGTTGTAATATAAAATGTTTTATTACTCATTACCAAAAATCCTCCTTATTAAAAATTTCTAAATATTGACACTAAATTATTCGCATGATTTTGCATTTCATTATAAAATGAAAAATGAGTTATCTGCATATCCCCATCTACTATTACAACTTCATACTTATTTTATAAGTTAAATTTTACACAATAGTAACATCTATTTCTATTATTTCTCATAAATATACATACATTTTCTCTTAAATTAACCCATTTTGGCACATTAGCATTATGTAGCTCTGTTTTTTGGACTACATAGTACAATTATTTTCAGAAAAACTTTATATAGGAGGATTAATTATGAAATCTACAGGAATTGTCCGTAAGGTAGACGAGCTTGGCCGTGTAGTAATTCCCATTGAACTTAGAAGAACACTAAACATCACTGAAAGAGACACACTTGAAATATTTGTTCAGGATGATCGAATTATCCTAAAAAAGTATGAACCAAATATGACTTGTATGATGACTGGAGAAATTTCTCAAAATAATCTTGAGGTTGGTGATGGCAAAATTGTTTTAAGTAAAAAAGGCGCAGAACTTCTAAAATTCGAGATTGAACAATTTATAGCTAATAATAATTAAATTGAAGAGGCTGCCTATTTTAATTGCATTCTCTAAATAAAAGCAAGTAAAAATGAGTAGAGAATTACAAATAAATAAGACAGCCTAACTTCATTTTTAAACCATATTAAATTTCGTGATATTCCGCATAGACGTCCCTTTTATTTAATGAACGATCCTTCGCAACAAGTTTTATTGCATCTTTACTTTTTTCATTTTTTTCATTTATGTACCAATCGACATGTTGGTTAATTGATAGTTCCTGCCACCAACAATCCTCATTGTTTTTCACATCTTCTTCAGATGCCCCTTCTAGAACAACTACAAACTCTCCACGTACTTCTCCATTCGTTGCCCAGTCTATTGCATCACTAACTGTCCCTCGTAAAAACTCTTCGAACTTCTTTGTTAATTCTCTACAAAGTACAATTTTTCTGTCACCTAATACTTCAAGAATAACATGTAACGTTTCTTTTAAACGATGTGGAGACTCGTATAAAATAACTGTACTACGTTGTGCCTTTAACGGCTCCAATTGCTTCTTCTTATCTTTCTTTTGACGTGACAAGAATCCTATGTATAAAAATGAATCAGTAGGTAGTCCAGATGATATTAAAGATGTTAAAGCAGCATTTGCGCCCGGTAAAGGGATGACAGAAATACCTTCTTCTAAACAAAGTTTTACAAGCTCATAACCTGGGTCATTTATGCATGGCATTCCTGCATCACTTACTAATCCAACTTTTAATCCTTGTTTCAAGTCTTCTACAAGCTTTAATCCTGCTTTTTCTTTGTTATGTTCATGGTAACTCACTAATGGCGTTGGTATTTCAAAGTGATTACAAAGCTTTTTCGTGTTACGAGTATCCTCAGCTGCAATATAATCGACTTCTTTTAGTATTCTTACCGCTCTAAACGTCATATCTTCTAAATTACCAATAGGAGTTGGTATTAAATAAAGACAACCTAATTCTTCATTTAAGAAGCTCTTTTGACTTTTAATCATTGCTCGCTCCTCCTCTCATATATCGTTCTTTGTTTTCCCTTGATAATTGCTTAAAAGCGTATTCTGCTTGCATCGCTTCTCTTTTCGTTAGGTACTCCTCAAAAAATATACAATTTACAGGTGTCCTACCTCTCGTATATTTTGCACCTTTTCCATCATTGTGTTGTTTTACTCTACGCTCAATATCTGTTGTATACCCTGCATAGAAAGTAGCATCAGAACATTCTAGCACGTATAAATAGTGTTTATTGTCTTCCATATAAAATTTCCTTTAGCTCAGTCGTATACTCGTTATTTTCCTCATATACGTAAATCGGAGGCAAAATTTTAAGGTCTGCCTTACCACCTTTAATACCTTCAATTAGAAGTGTATTTGCTTCTTTACCCTTTTTTGGATAGACAAACTGAATTCTTTTCGGCTCAATGCCATGTCTTCGCATTGTTGTAACAATATCCAACATACGTCCTGGACGATGAACCATCGCTAATTTCCCACCGTGCTTCAAAAGTTGTTTACTTGCATTGATTACTTCTTCTAAATTCGTTTTAATCTCATGTCTCGCTATTGCATAATGCTCATTCATATTCTGTTCAGAAGTCGGAATATCTTGAAAGTATGGTGGATTACATGTAACAACATCTACAAACTCTCTACCTATTTTATCTGGTGCATTTTTTAAATCGTCATGAATCATTGATATTTTTTCATCTAACCTGTTATATTCAATGCTTCTTTTAGCCATATCATATAATCGCTCTTGTATTTCTACACCAATTATATTTGCTTTAGATCTTCGGTGTAGCATCAATGGAATAACTCCATTTCCAGAACATAAATCAACAATTGTACCTTTTTGGATCGGGACATATGTAAAATTGGATAAAAGAACTGCATCTAATGAAAATGAAAAAACAGATGGACTTTGAATAATCCTCATATCATCGGTTAATAAGTAATCTAAACGTTCGTCACCTTTAAGCATAATTAGTTCCTTTCAAATTCACACCAATATTATCTTTTAGCATTGCCTAATCGCCTAACAATTAACTAGCAGTGCATAAAAAGAAGCTATTCCATTTGGAATTGGCGCATTACCTTTTTAATCAGCTTATTTAATAGCCGTTTTCTAAAAAGGTAATTGCTCGCTTCTTCCGGAATAGCCTACCATTACTTTTTATCAAAGAAGGATAAACAAAACAGACAGTCCTCACCATGACGTACGCTTCCATAATGTAGATTACAAATATGGAAACCCTCTTGGTACAATCTTGCTAAATTATCATAGCCTTCCCCAAGATCCTTATCCTTTTGTACCTTTTTCTTCTTTGAGTCTTTTATTTGCTCTTTTTCTTCTATACGTTTATTTAGACCTAATCTTTCTCGTAAATGATCATTCTCAATTTTCGTATAGTGGTTTTCTTCTAGTAGCTCAGCAATATATTGTTTTAATTCGCTAAGCTGTGTTGATAAATCTTGAATTTGTTCTTCCATATTGGAAAGAGATAAGAATATATTCTTCTTGTCCAATCTTACCACCTCTTAATCTGTGGTTTGTATTGACACGACTCCCTCGTGAATCAAATCATCTAGGGTATACTCCACAACGCGTTCTTTTTTGATCAATTCTACCTGAATAACTCGTTCTAAGATGTTTAATCCTACTACTCTTCCAGGACCTTCTGATGTTTTGATGATATCCTCTAAGTCTGGAAGTTGTTCTTTTGCAGCCTCATACTCGTCATTTTCATATTTTAAGCAGCACATTAATCGGCCACAAAGTCCTGAAATTTTCGCCGGGTTAAGAGAAAGGTTTTGATCTTTAGCCATTTTAATGGATACTGGTTCAAAATCACCTAAGAACGTTGAACAACACAACATTCTACCGCAAGGCCCTATCCCACCAAGCATTTTAGCTTCATCACGTACTCCTATTTGTCTTAGTTCAATTCGAGTACGGAATACTGCAGCTAAATCCTTTACTAATTCCCTAAAGTCTATTCTACCATCTGCTGTAAAATAAAAGATGACTTTATTTCGATCAAACGTATATTCGACATCAACTAATTTCATATCTAGTTCATGTTGCATAACTTTACTAGAACAAACTTCATAAGCTTCTTTAGCTGATTGTTTATTCTCATCAACAATCATACGATCATGCTCATCAGCTAATCGCATAACTTTTTTTAACGGAAGGACTACGTCATTTTCTCCGACCTTTTTATTTGGTACAACTACTTTTCCAAATTCAATCCCTCTCACCGTCTCAACGATGACAAAAGTATCTTTAGGGATTGCTAATCCATTCGGGTCGAAATAATAGATTTTACCAGCTTTTTTAAAACGTACTCCGACTACTTCGTACACAATCTACAATCCCTCCTGTAGCTCTATTATCATTTGCTCTAAAACCATTAACATGTTTGCGTTGGATGTTAATCGCTTTTTAGCAAAAAGGATGATTTCTAAACAAGTGGTTATTTTCTCTAATGAAATACGATTTAATGCTTGTCTCATTAATGGTTCTTCATTCTTAAAAACAACGTTTTGATCTTGCTCAGCATATATATATAGCATATCTTTAAAGGCTAATACAAGCATATCAAGCATCATTTGTAACTGTTCCTTCGTATCAAAATGACGAGAAACATTTTGTTGTATGACTAGAAGACTATCTTTTTTCGTCGTTAATAATGCTTCATATAATTCTATCACTAAATCTCTAGCTTGTGCAAACCATTCTTCTTCAGCAATTTGAAGTGCGACTGCCTCACTATTTGTTAATCTTGCTAATAATGGTACTAAGTTTGATTGGAGCTCTATATTAACTAAATGTTCTTCAAAGTATTTTGTTGGTAATGGATTAAAATGGATTGATTGACAGCGAGATTGTATCGTTGGCAAAATTTGTTGTACTTGTTCAGTTAATAAAAATGCAGTTGTAATTGAGACCGGCTCTTCCAAAAACTTTAATAAAGAATTAGCTGCATTTGTCGTCATTCGATCAGCATGGTCTATTATATAAATTTTTCGATTTGATTCAACAGCCGTTTTAGAGAATTCTTCTTGTAATTGTTGAATTTGATGTTTCTTTATAGAGGCTTCTTCAGGCTCAATTACATAAACATTTGGGTGATTACCAGAATCGACACGCTTACAATTACGACAAGTTCCACAAGGTGTAGCGCCACTTACATTCTCACATAGTAATACTTTTGTGTAGTATAATGCAAGTTCGCGTTTACCAGTTCCTCTTGGACCCTCAAATAAGTAAGCATGTGCTACCCTGTTCTTAATGACTGCATTTTTTAACATTTTTGTAGCAACTGGCTGACGATCGCTTAATTTCTCCCAAGATGTTTTCATGTTTACACCTACTTATATCTGTAAAATAATCAATAATATTTTTTCAATTGTATCGGTTTTTTTAAAAATTGTTTTACCAATTACACAACCCTTGTTTTGGCCTACATTTTTCTATTAATACAAGTAATTTTCAGTTAAGTTCCGAAAGTTTTCTTTCTTCTATTATACCAGTTACGTCATGTTATTGTTCATGTAATCAATTTTTATAAATAATTAAATTTCTTCTATTTTTTCTAAAATGACTTTTAAAGTATCATTAAATACTTGCTCGACCTGGTTTGATGCATCAATTCGTTCAAAGCGCCATGGTTCTCTCTTCATGATCTCATCATATCCACTTTGAACTTTTAAATGAAAATCTAGTTCTTCTAAATCCAATCGGTTGATTTCTCTCTCATCTGCTTGGTGAACTCTATTTAATCCAACTTTTGGGTCTAAATCAAAGTAAATCGTTAAATCAGGCATTAAACCATCGATCGCGAATTGATTGATATTATAAATTTCATCTATTCCGATTCCTCTACCGACACCTTGATATGCAAGCGAGCTATCCACAAATCGATCACATAGCACCATTTTACCTTCTTCCAATGCAGGGATTACTTTCTCTGCCAAATGCTGTCTCCTTGCCGCAGCATAAAGTAGTGCCTCCGTACGTTTGTCCATTTCAATATTCTCTGTGTCTAAAATAATATTTCTTATACTTTCTGCGATACGTATACCGCCTGGTTCACGAGTAGATATAAAGTTCACGCTTCTTTTATGAAGTTCTTCCGATATCATTTTTATAATTGTTGTTTTCCCTGCACCTTCTGGTCCTTCAAATGTAATGAACAAAGATTTCAAATGTGTTTCCTCCTAAATCAATACTTCAATTTGTAAATTTTTATCTTCAATCAAATTTTGAATCGTCATTCCATATTGATATACATCTTGAATATAATCAACATGCTTAGTAGTAATTAGTTCACCTTTTAGTAAAATCGGAATTCCTGGTGGATAAGGTACAATATTTTCTGCAGAAATTTCTCCAACTGAATCTGCCAAATCTTTTACCAACTTCCTTTTTTTCTTTAAATCAGCGTAACTATGTAAAACTGTACTCGTAAAATTAGGTACGTTAAGCTTAGGTTGTTTACTTTCAATATATACCATAGATTCAATTGCTTTTTTTATACGATTAATAAGGTCATTAAAATCCATTCCTTCATCTAGCGGAAGGATAAACAGAACATGTCCCCAATCTGATAGCTCAGAATAGATTCCCTCATTTTCAAATATTTCCTGTAATTCTTTACCGGTATGTCCTTTTACACTTTTTACGATTACTTTTAGTAAATCTTGTGTATAGTTTATATGGCTTGATGAAACAATCTGTATACTAGATAAACCATTAACTTCTCTAATAAATTCGGCAATTTTCTTTTGAAGTAATTTTACTTTATCAATAGAAAATGTTTCAACAAAACCCCTTGCGTAATCTAAGGAAGCCATGATTGGATAAGAAGGACTGCTGCTTTGTAGCATTCTCAGCATTTCTCTTACTTTATCTTTGCAAACAAGTTTTGATTTTATATGTAAATATGAACCCATCGTCATTGCGGGCAAAGTTTTATGCGCTGACTGTATGACAATATCGGCACCCATAGATAGCGCATCTTCTGGAAAAGGCGCCCCAATGATAAAGTGTGTTCCATGAGCCTCATCTACTATAGTTGGGATATCCATATTATGAGCGAATTCAATTATATTTTTTAAGTTTTGAGACATTCCATAATAATTAGGGTTTGTTAAAATGATTGCTTTAGCTTTTGGATAATTTTTTATTACATTTATAGATTGTTCAGCGTTGATTCCAAGTGGCTGTCCTAGCTCTTCATCAATATCTAAAGGCAAGAATATAGGCTTTGCTCCAGCAAGTAAAAGACCATGAAAAACTGACTTATGACAGTTACGTTGTACCAATACTTCATCATTTTCGCCACATAACGCTAAAATTGCAGCTAGGTTACCTACAGTTGATCCATTTACTAAAAAGAAACTTTCTTCTGCTTTGTATACTTTGGCTAACAATTTTTGAGCCTCACTGATCACCTCTGAGGGATAATGTAAGTCATCTAAGCCGTTTAATTCCGTCACATCATAATTTAATATATTTGGTAATCCTAATTCATTTATAAAAGTGTGCTTTCCATTTTTATGACCTGGAACATGTAGTGATATTGTTTCTTCTTTAACAAACTGTTTCAATGCATTTAGTAATGGCATTTTATTCATCATTAACGCTTCCTTTAATTTTCGCAAATATTTGTATGTATCGTTATACTACTATATTTTTTTGTTACTTTTTTAATTGAACATATTAAACATACTTTTCGATAATTTAATACAACTTCCTAATTCAAAATCCAATAATTTTTAGACAATATAAAAACCGATTATATTTACAAGTTCTCTCCATTACTTAAAGGCTCAGTCACTAAAGAGGTGACCAAACAGTAATAAATTATGGCAGAGGTACCTGTATATAAAATCGGTCCTTCACTTATATCTTATTTTAACTTACAAAAACTTATTAGACTACTACTATTAGTCTATTACCCTTATGCTAATCTCTAATTCGCAATTTCTTCTTTCACCGTACTGATACATCTTAACTTCTCTACAAAGGAATTGTATATAGGTGCATCTGTTTCAGTTTTTACGATTTTCTTTTCACACTCTTCACATACGAATGCTTCAATAATATGAATGCCATGTTCCTTATTCTCTTCACAAACTATACATTTTGATAAACTGTTCACCTTTATTCCTCCTCTAAGTGTTTTTCCAGTGCAATTTACGTTTGATTAAACAATTTCGTTTATTATTTAGTTTTGCAAATTAAAAACTTTTTATACAATTTAGGGCCTATTTTTTTGTAATATATGAAAATAGTTCTAAATTTGTGCTCTATATTTTTAATTTTTTTTCTAAATATGATACTACTTTCCTGCTTTGAACTTATTTTTGTTCCTTCTAACTACTAAAAAAGGACTACAAATAGTTTGTAGTCTTCCCCTCCAAACTGATCATATTCTTCGATACTGCGCGGTGCTCATTACCATGTAGGGTAACTCCGTACCTCGAAAGAACTGCTACTTAAATCAATACCTTTAAGTGAAGTACCAATTAAATTAGCTTTGTTTAAATATATTGATCAAGTTTCACTTTATTTAACTTTGATTCTTAAAATTTTATATCTTTGTAAATACAAAAAAACATCAGCCTAATAGCTGATGTTTTTGGTTACCAGGCGACGTTCTACTCTCACAGGGGGAAACCCCCAACTACCATCGACGCAAAAGAGCTTAACTGCCGTGTTCGGTATGGGAACGGGTG
>NZ_JBHXLC010000031.1:0-54430 GCF_042721555.1 Gottfriedia sp. NPDC058432 | reverse complement strand
TGAGGGAAAACTTCATGTACGGTTTGATGAGGGGGAGCTGAAATTAAAAGAGATAGCGTAAGCTATCCCTTTGAAATCAGTTCTCTACTCTACAATTGTATAGGAAAGAAAGAGCGGTGGGAAAATTACCAAACGGTAAAATACGCTATCTGAAATTAGCATTGGTAAAAAAATACGTGCAGCTTAACTCTAAAAGTAGGGACTCCGGTGCCTACTTCTTTTATTTTTATATCCTTATTTAGAACAGTACTAAGTGAAAGTCGGGAATTAATATGAAATCAAGAAATATTGTACAAATTTAAATTAGCATTTCTAATTAAGAGTTCAAATCCAGCTGGCCTTTTGCACGGAATAATTGATATTTTCATTCATTAGTTTAATAAGAAAGGACTCTCTAAATATTAATAGAATTTATAAAAAGTATTATATAAGAGTTAAAAGTAGAAAGGAGAATTCTTTTGATATCTACGGAAAAAAATACAGAAAATATTTTTTTGCCACCTAAACATATTATTTCAGCTGCGACAATTGTAATTAATGAGCAAAATGAAATTTTATTAATTAAAGGTCCGCTTAGAGGTTGGGAAATGCCAGGTGGGCAAGTTGAAGAGGGCGAATCATTAAAAGAAGCTGCAATTAGGGAAACAAAAGAGGAAAGTGGGATTAATATTGAAGTTTTGAAATTTTGTGGAGTATTTCAAAATGTTAGTGCTTCGATTTGTAACACTTTGTTTTTAGCTAAACCAATTGGGGGAAAGTTGACAACTTCATCAGAAAGTTTAGAAGTGGGATATTTTCCAATTGAGAATGCTTTAACGATGGTAACTTGGAAAAACTTCAAGCAGAGAATTGAATATTGTTTGAATGAAAACATGCATCCCTTTTATATAGAGTTTTAATATTCAACTAACAAATTTTCGATATTTTAGCATACATAAAATATGACAATATCATTTTCAAAAATAAATCTTTCTCCTAATATTTGAATTTCCAAAAGCATTTCTCAATTTCGATTTCACTTCTTATCTCTTTATCTGGGGAATATACATTAAGATGTTTAATGTTTTTCAACTCTTAAAATATTATAATTGCGGGGGAATATATGAAAGCTTCTTCTTTTTACATGATTGTTATTGTGGTTGCTGCTTTGGTATTATGGCGAAGAACGAGAGCTATGTATCACCCTATTAAAGGAAGAGGAGTTCGCCTTCTTCTCCCAATGCTATATTTGCTGATCCCTAGTATTCCCATTGTTTTGAATCCGAAGGCTCAAGCAGCTAGCTGGGAATGGATTTATGCACTTCTCTTTGGATTTATTTTATCTATTCCACTTATTTGGACGACTAACTATGAACTTCGATCCGATCGACAAATCTACGCTACAAAGAACAGAAGTTTCATCATCGTCTTTGTTATAATCTTTATTATCCGATTCCTACTTCGCGATTATTTAAAGTGGCTCGGCAATGAGACTGAGGCAGCACTTTTTATGACTGTCGCAATCGGATATATTTGCCCTTGGAGAATTGTTTCATTTCTCAAGTTTCGGCGAATATATAATAAAAGAAACTATAATAATAAAGAATCCCTTCAGAAAAATATCTGAAGGGTATTTTCGTTTCTAAAATAGATTCACACCATTACGAAAAATACATCTGACTCCGACGTACCTTAGTTTAAATATTTTTTTACAAATGTATAAACTGAATCAGCAAATGTTTTTTTGCGCTCTTTCAGATAGTTAAAAAGTGCTACTTTGTCTTCGTATGAAACATTCCAGTCTTCTGGGATATCCTGAATTACTTCATCAATTGAGGCTTCTGATAATGCTAGGATTTTTTCAATATAAGACGTTATGATGTTTAAGTCATTTAACATGTCTACCGTCCAAATATGAACGATTGAATCCTTTTTAAACTTTTTGGATTTTTCAAGAGTTTCTGCATTCCATTTGTAACCTCCTGGAAAACATTTTCCATGATCAATCATATGAATGTCATACCGTCCATCTGGGACTCGTTTTAAAAGTATATTGCTTTTAGTGCGATCTGCATCATGCACCCAATAATCGAAAACGAGAATTCCAGCCAAAACATGGGGATTATTAACTTCATGTATTGCAGGGCGCGGAGGTTTTTTCGCAAGGCCAGTACAGTTATCAATAAAAAGGCTAGCAAACTGTTTGCCTGGTTGGTATTGAGAAGAAAATTTTTTGGGTATTTGCTGAATTTGCTTTTCAGACATATTTACAATTTCAAATGGTACAACAGGCAAATTCAACAGTTGACCTAATCTAGCGACAACGTATTCGTTTACAAGTTCCCTTGTTCCATGGAAATTATTTTTACATTTAACTGCATAACGATTACCATCACTAAACAAAAATAAATGTGCAGCATTTCCTGACAGCGTTTCTATATAACTTATCGGTACAATCATTGTTATAACTCATCCTCCTTATTAGGTAGAACATATTACTCTATTCTATATATGTAGAAGGTTATTGGACAAAAGAATTAATGAACTAGAAGAATTTGTTGCTTTTCACTAATATCATATTCGGTCGATTTATATGCTCTGAATTTAATTTTTGTAAGAAAAGGACTTTGAATAAAGGATAGAGAATAAAGGACTTGATTACTACTTAGGAGTTGAGAAAATGAAAATTTTAATTAAAGAACTACCTGAATATGAGGTTGCGTTTTTCAGGCGAGTTGGTTCATACATTGAAGAAAATGAGGAACATTGGGATAAGCTATTAAATTGGGCAATAAATAATGGACTTTTTCCACCTCAACAATCTTTCATAGGAATTTCTTTAGATAATCCAAATCTAGTAGAAAGTCATAATTGTCGTCATGATGCATGTGTAACCATACCTGATAATTTTAATAAAGAGAAACATGAAAATATGCAATTTAGAAAATTAGATGGTGGGCAGTACGCTTTGTATCAATATTACGATTCTCCTAATATGTTAAATAGTGGTTATAAATTTATGTATGAAGAATGGTTACCAAATAGTGAGTTTGAACCTGATTACGACCGCTTTAACTTAGAATTTAGTATGAATAATCCTGCAGAAGACCCAGAGGGAAAAGCTAAAGTTCATTTATTTGTGCCGGTTAAAAATCGTACACTTTAACTTACTTGTTACTTTAATAAATGTTATAAAGTATAGTAAATAATTAAAATGATTATCTACTAACCTAAACATCTTCTTTCATATATGATGTAAGTATTGTTATTTCTTGGTAATAATAATATAATTAAACAGAATTTAAATTAAAATTATATCCTTTGTGAAAGGGTGTTAGACTATGAATTTCACTATTTATTTTGGAAATCATGAAGATAAAGAAGTACATACAATGGATTGTTATGTAGACATTGAGGAAGAAACTGTTTCTTAAGCTACCGATCTTAATAAGAATTATTTCAAGGATGCGAAAAATTTTCGTATCCTTTTTTCATTTTTGAGATTTACATTTTAAAATTTATTGTGTATGATTAAAATATAAAAAGCGAACTAATGTTCTGTATATAGATTTTAGAAGGAAAGGAACTTGCATGATGAAAAGAAATGGAGCCACTAAAAGGAATTCAAAAACACCTATTATATCCAATACAGGTTTTATCGGAGCAAGTTTCATTGATATGGAAGAATTGCAAGAAAATCAATATTATTTCACAAGGAAGCATCCTTTAATTATACATGAAGTATTAAATGGTCTATTACAAGCTGCATCTGCATTATTTCAGAAACAAAATATTCCAGCATATATCGCATGTGAATATTTACGTGAAGAAAAGAAAATAGGCTTAATTTTATCAAAAAAGCCATTCGAAAAAGAAGAAGGAATTCGTTATTTTATAGAATATCTTCGTGAGATTGGTCACTTAAATAATGAAAAAACAATAAGGGCTGAAATTTCAAATACAGGATTTATTGGCGTCATTTTTGTGGATTTATCCTATATTACAAGGTTTACATTCGAAACTGAAATGAAGTTACTTTCTGCTTTCGCTATTAATTTCATGGAACCCTTAAAAGAAATTTATCATCAAAATAAAATTCATTTATATATGTCAGGTGTTGAACTTCAAAAAGAAGATAAGTTAGGGTTTGTACTTTCTAAGAATCCTTATGATGAGCGAAAAGAAGCGAACTTGTATTTTAAGGAATATTTGAGAGAAAGAGGCTTGTTAAAAAATTATAAAGAGAATGTGTTTATTCAAAGACATCGAGCATAGATTTTTTCATTAAATCTAATATAACGATGAATTTTGGTTTAAAAAATACATATTAAATCCAAGAGGAACTAGATTAATCAGTTTCTCTTTTTGTTTATTCAAAAAAAGTTCATTATTTGTACAAAGTTAGAAACTAACTTAAAGCATTCGTTTGCATAATTTATAGAAAGGAAATAGTTAAAAAGTAACGAATACTAAATATAAGACTTACCAAAAAGGTGGCTAAAACGATGACGAATAATGGAAAATATGTAGATTGGTTAAGTGAAATTGTAAAGCGTCATGAAAAAGAAGGTGGATTTGAAGATTTACCTGGATTAGGTAAACCATTACCTAAGGAGCTCTTAAAAGATGATCTATTAACAACTGTTGTTAAGAAGTCGGGTTATAAACCAGATTGGGTTATACAACAAAAGAAAATATTTAAGAAACTTGAAACGATTTTGATGAAGATCAATTCTGATGAAAATAGTAAAGAAATAGCTAAAATGATCACGGAAGTAAATGATGAAATTAAGAAATATAACTTAGGCTGTCCTTTTCCAATGCAAAGAAATTATGTTAATAAGGAAAACCTTGAGAATCAAATGATTTATTGGAAATAAGTTTGTGAAAAAATGAACGTTTTCATTATATTGATGTTTATACTTTTTTAGATGGTATAAGCATCTTTTTATTTTCCAGCTTAAAAATAGTAAATCTATGAAAAAATCTATAATTAATGTTAATGTAAAATAAATACATAGTAAGTATAGTTGTACAGGGGGAATTAGAAATGAGCGCCACTCTTGAAGTAAGGAGATTAGATCGAAATTTTCCATTTTGTTTATTTTCAAATGATGGATTGACGTTAGTTGGTCATCATTGGCATAAACTCGTAGAAATCATTTATGTACAAAAAGGCACTTTAAAGATTGGTGTAAATGATGAATTACTTCATTTAGAAGAAGGAGAATTTTATATCATTAATAGTGGTGACATACATTATTTTTTATCTTCACCAAATAGTATGAGATTGGTCGTGCAATTTGATTTTACTATTTTCGAAGATGTACAGTGTTTGAAAAAAAATAATATGGAACTAATCGAATTGTTTAATTGTATTCAAAAATCTAGTGTTTATTGGAATAAAGAAGTTAAACAGAAGATGATTAGCTATTTAAAAGAACTTGAAAGTGAATTTATCGATAAAAAAGAAGGATACGAATTGGCAATTAGAGCTAGACTATATGATATGTTACTACTAATCTATCGAGATCTACCTCATACAGAAAATAATAAGCTTAACTATCCAAATAGGAAGGCTAGTCTTTTAAAATTAGAAAAAATATTTCATTATATAGAAGAGAATTATATGAATGATATTACATTAAATGATGTTGCGAATTATATCGGCTTTACGAATTCATATTTTGCAAAGTTTTTTAAAAAATACACTGGTTCAACATTTTGTCATTTTGTAAATCAATATAGAATAACGAAGGCTCAATGGTATCTATTTAATGAAGATTTACCAATTACAGAAATTGCTTATAATGTTGGTTTCATCAATGTGAAAACGTTTAATCGATTATTTAAAAACGAGGTTGGTTTATCCCCCACCCAATATAAAAAAGACAATATTTGAGAAGTTTTAGGCAAGGTGTAAGGAAGACTGAATTGGAATGTTTCTATAAACTGGGAATGTAAATAACATTTCCGGAGGTTATCATAATGAAATTAAAAGTAGGAATAATCGGTTGTGGCGGAATAGCTAATGGTAAACATATGCCAAGTTTAGCAGCATTAGATCATGTAGAAATGGTAGCTTTTTGTGACATTATTGAAGAACGCGCTTTTAAAGCTAAGGCACAATTTGGTGTTGAGGAAGCAAAGACATATACAGATTATAAGGAATTATTAGCTGATGAATCAATTGATGTAATTCACGTTTGTACACCAAATAAATCTCATTCATTTATTACGATTGATTCTTTGGAAGCAGGTAAACACGTTATGTGTGAGAAGCCTATGGCAAAAACTTCAGCTGAAGCAAAAGCAATGGTAGAAGCTTCTAAACGTACAGGAAAAAAATTAACGATCGGATATCAAAATCGTTTTCGAAACGATTCACAATATTTAAGCGAAGTTTGTAAAAATAATGAACTTGGTGAAATTTATTTTGCAAAAGCTCATGCGATTAGAAGAAGAGCGGTACCTACTTGGGGCGTATTTTTAAATGAAGAAGAGCAAGGTGGCGGACCATTAATTGATATTGGTACTCATGCTTTGGATTTAACATTATGGCTAATGGATAATTATAAACCTAAATTTGTAGTTGGAAACGTTTACCACGAATTATCACATAAAGAAAACGCTGCAAATGCTTTTGGACCATGGGATCCAAATGAATTTAAAGTGGAAGACTCTGCATTTGGTTTTATTACAATGGAAAATGGTGCAACCGTTATCCTAGAATCGAGCTGGGCTTTAAATACTCTTGAAATAGGTGAAGCTCAAACTACACTTTGTGGTACTGAAGGTGGAGCTGATATGAGAGATGGCCTCCGAATTAATGGGGAAGCATATGGGCGACTTTACGATAAAACAATTGATATTCAAACTGGTGGCGTAGCTTTTTATGAAAGTGCAACCGATTCCGCTGAAGTGTTAGAAGCGAGACAATGGATTGACAGTATTATTAATGATACAGAACCAACCGTTAAACCTGAGCAAGCATTAGTTGTAACTCAAATTTTAGAGGCAATCTATGAATCTTCAAAATCAAAGAAACCCGTATATTTTAACTAAAAAGTATAGAGGATGAACTAAATGACACTACCAATCGCCTTACAATTATGGAGTGTAAAAGAGGACGCAGCAATCGACTTTTTCGGTACTTTAGAAAAAGTAGCACAAATGGGTTATGACGGTGTCGAGTTCGCTGGATACTATGGTAAAAATGCTTCGGAAATAAAAGTTGTTTTAAACAAACTAGGATTAAAGATAGCTGGAGCCCATGTAAGTGCAGATCAAATTATTCATCATATTGATGACGTAATAGCTTTCGAAAAAGAATTAGGAAACAAATATGTTGTATGTCCTTGGGCAAATTTTACTAGTATAGAAGAATGGAAAGAATTCGCGGAACATTTACAACAATCTGCAAACAAGTTAGCTGAAGCGAGAATTTCTTTAGTTTATCATAATCATGCTCATGAATTAGTCAGATTAGAAAGCGAATATATACTAGATATTTTATTAAACTCAGTTCCAACTAATCTCTTAAAAGCAGAGTTGGATACTTATTGGTTAGAATTTGCTGGAGTAGATGCTGTTGAATTCATGAATAAGTATAAAGGAAGAACTCCATTAATTCATGTGAAGGATATGGCTCCATCCAAAGATGAAAGTACCGAAGTAGGAAATGGAATTATGAATATTAAAGGAATTGTACAACAAGCAAAACTAAATTCAGCCGAATGGTTAATTGTCGAGCAAGAGGCTTTTACTAAACCACAATTAGAAAGTGTTGAAATTGGATTGAATAACTTAAGATTGATTTTAGCTGAAGCTTAAGACGCAAAAATTTAAGTAAAAAAATAGAGATGGGTGAGTTATATGGTAAAAGTAACGATTTGGAATGAAAATCGACATGAACAAATTAATCCAGCTGTAAAAAGCATCTATCCAAGCGGAATACATACAACCATTGCTACTTTCTTAAATGAAGCAGGTTACGATACTACGACGGCTAGATTAGAGCAGGCCGAACATGGATTGACGAATGAAGTACTAGAAAATACTGATGTATTAATATGGTGGGGACATATTGCTCATAATGACGTGGAAGATCAAATTGTTCAAAAAGTTTATGAAAAAGTATTGCAAGGAATGGGGTTAATTGTCCTACATTCTGGACATTTTTCTAAGATTTTTAAAAAATTAATGGGGACTAGCTGCGATTTAAAATGGCGTGAAGCAGCGGAAACGGAAAGACTTTGGGTTGTTGATCCGTCTCACCCAATAGTAGATGGTATTGGCCAATATATTGAGATTGATCAAGAGGAAATGTATGGTGAACATTTTGATATTCCTACTCCAGATGAGCTAGTTTTAGTTAGTTGGTTTAAAGGTGGAGAGGTATTTAGAAGTGGTTGTACATTTAAAAGAGGGAATGGGAAAATCTTTTATTTCAGACCAGGTCATGAAACTTATCCAACTTATCATCATAAAGAAGTTCAAAAAATCATCATTAATGCAGTAAATTGGGCGAATAAATCAAAAAGAAAATATCCTTCATATGGACATAAAGAGGCCATAGAGGCACTAACGTAAATAATAGATTGGAGCGAGAAAAAGATGAAATTAGGAGTATTTACGGTATTATTTGCGGATCAATCATTTGAAGAAATGCTTGATAAAGTTGCAGACTCCGGACTAAAGGCTGTTGAAATAGGAACTGGTTGTTACCCTGGTAATGCTCATTGTCCGTTAGATCGTTTATTAGAAACTGAGCAACTCAGAAGAGAGTATATTGAAAAAGTTGAGAAACGTGGATTAACGATTAGCGCTTTTAGTTGTCATGGTAATCCAATATCTCCTGATAAAGAATTTGCGAAGGAATCTCATGATGTACTTGCAAAAACGATTAAACTTGCTTCGTTATTAAGGGTACCAGTTGTAAATTGTTTTTCTGGAACAAGTGGTGACCATGAAGAAGCAAAATACCCAAGTTGGCCTGTAACTGCTTGGCCAAATGAGTATAGAGATATACTAAATTGGCAATGGGAAGAAAAGCTAATTCCTTATTGGAAAGAAATGGGCAAATTTGCGGAAGATCATCAAGTGAAAATTGGGTTAGAACTACATGGTGGCTTTTTAGTTCATACTCCATATACATTATTAAAGTTACGCAAAGAAACTAGTGAGGCAATTGGTGCTAACTTGGATCCAAGTCATCTATGGTGGCAAGGGATTGATCCTGTAGCAGCAATTAAAATACTTGGAAAAGAAAATGCGATTCATCATTTCCATGCAAAAGATACTTATATCGATCAAGATAATGTAAATATGTATGGTTTAACTGATATGCAACCATATGGTGAAGTTCAAACAAGAGCTTGGACATTCCGATCAGTAGGCTGTGGACATAGTTTAAAAGATTGGTCAGATATGATGAGTGCACTACGTACGTTTGGATATGACTATGTAGTTAGTATTGAACATGAAGACCCAATCATGTCGATAGAAGAAGGTTTTTCACGTGCCGTTAAAAATTTACAGTCTGTATTAATAAATGAAGAGCCATCACAAATGTGGTGGACTTGATCTAAATAGGAAACTAATCCAATAAAAGATGGTGAAATAATGGAAAAATTAAGAGTTGCGATTATTGGTTGTGGAAATATTTTTCTAATGCATGCGCAACCTGCTTTTATTAGAGAAAATGTAGAATTAGTAGCGGTTTGTGATAATAAAGAAGAGCGAGCAAAAGAGAAAGCTGAACAATTCAATTGTAATTATTATACAAATTATCTAGAGCTTTTTGAGAAAGAGAGTTTAGATGTTATCCATATTTGCTTACCGCATTATTTACATGCGCCGGTTGCAATTGAAGCCGCGAAGCGAAAAATACATGTTCTTACTGAAAAGCCAATGTCTATCCATTATTCTGATGCACAAGAAATGGTAGAAACAGCAAAAAATAATGGAGTAACATTAGGTGTCATTTTTCAAAATAGATATAATCCAGGATCAGTTCTCATTAAAGAAATGTTACAAAATGGTACTTTAGGAAAAATAAAATCTGGAAAACTATCAGTAACATGGGACCGTTCTGACCAGTACTATTTGAATAGTGATTGGAAAGGGACTTGGGAAAAAGAAGGTGGAGGGGTAGTCATTGACCAAGCTATTCATACGATGGATTTAATGCGATGGTTTGTTGATGATGAGATTGAATATATCGACGCAACAATTAGTAATAGGGCACATGAAATTATTGAAGTTGAGGACTGTGCAGAAGGAGTTATCAAGTATAGAAACGGAGTAGTTACGGCATTTCATACGATAAACTATTATTCATATGATGCACCAGTTACGATTGAACTGCATTGTGAAAATGGAATTGCGAAAATGGTTGCTGACCGGGGAGTTGTCTCTTTAAAAGATGGAAGAGAATTCGCCTCTGATAACAATCCAAATGAAACATTTGACTACGGCAATGGTGCGAAAGGATACTGGGGCGTTAGTCATGTAAAACAGATTAATAATTTTTATGAATCATTGGAACATCATTCTCAGTTACATATTACTGGTGAAGAAGCAATGAAAACTCAAAAAATGATTTGTGCAATCTATGAATCAGGTAAGAAAAAAGAGAGGATCTATTTATAAACAATTAAATACCCCAAAAATTAATTGTTAGACCGAGAAAAAGCAAATGATGTGGACTGTTTCGTTCATGTTAATTGTTTAGCCATTAAAAGGATTTAGTGATTACCTTTTAGTAACAAAGGATTTTAATATTTTAAATGAAGAAATTTCATTTACCGAAAGTAGTTCATTTAAATTACTAAAACAAAAAATGCTTACTAGAACATACAAAGAACGCAAAAGAGGATATATGTAGTAGAAAAATAGGATAGAAATAGTAGATATCATATCTGCTTTTCTATCCTTCATTTTTATGTGTGACACTAAATATAAACAATTAAATATTAGTACATTTACACAATTGTTTGAAATCAATTAAAACCAATAGGCATTAACCTATTCAATCATAAAGTCTCTACCAAAGATAGTGATTTCAATATGGACTGAATATGAAACGCCATAAAAATAACGGTTAGGAAGTGTAATAGGACTTGAGTAAAATATCATATATGATATTTTACTTACGAGATAATTCTATTTGATTCTTAATACTCTCAGTTAAAAGGAACTCGGTGTTTTGCCAGTCCGGATACAGTTGCATCATTTTCTGTTTTGCCTCTTCCTCCGAGTCAGATGTTTGGACTGCATTCAATAAATCATCCATGTACTTCTTATCGATTTCAAAAATTGAAACATCCGTCGGGTCACCATGTCCAGGATAGATCGTCGGTTCGAGTGGTCCGTATTTCTCTTTAAGTAGTAATAACTCTTCCTGCCAGTTTTTGATATGCTCACGCTCAACCCCAACACCTAGCCAAATATGAACTTTATTGTAAGAAAGATCTGAACTGATTAGCGCATTTAGGTCACGAGAGTATAGAGTTGTCACATGGGCACTCTCTGTTGGTGGATAATCTGCTTTGACTTCGAGTACGCTTCCTCCAGGAAGAACTATTTCATTTGTTTCTAATACTTCCAATCGCATATTATAATCAAATCCATCTGGAGATTGTTCGGATTTTGGTTTCATTTGCGGTTCACCCTCAAGCCAATTAACAGAATCCATCCATTCTGTAAAATTGATGATATCATCTTTTACTTCTTGGGAAGCAACGACAATTTTAAGATCAGGAAATTCCTGTAACATAGCCCCCATACCGAGATAATGATCCGGATGTCCGTGTGTAATTAGCATTGTCTTTGGTATTGAACCTTTTGACAGTGCAAGTGCCGCAACTTTTCGTGCCTCCTCGCTGTTTCGTGTGCAGTCTACAATAAAGGTACCTTTATTATCTGAAAAAATATAAGCATTTACATTAGCTTCTTCTGCATGATAAACATCAATAGCAAGTTTTTCTTTCATTTTTCAATTCCTCACTTTTATCAAAAATAGTATTTATAGATATCTTTATCCTAATTTAATTTTCCTTCGAACATTATTGCCTTTTTCTAATTGGTTTAATAATACATACGTAATTTCATAAACTTACTTTTACAGCAAACTAATTAAAATAAGCAATATAAAGGTAAGTCAGATTTATTATACATTTACCAATCTCATAGGTATATATGGTACTTTTTTGTGCTTATGGTACTTCAAAGTTCCTATTCATTTCTGATTAACAATGTGAATTTAAAAATATCTAACTATTGGAGATGCAGTATCTTCATGGCTAAGTTTCCTTTACCATCTTCAGTACACTTTTAAAGTTGTATAAAACAAAAAAAGAACCACTTAGAAAGGTTCTGCGTCGAATATACACTTCAAAGCGATCTTTGAATATGATGGGTATATATGGAAAATAATGCTTGATGCAGAAATGAGGTATATTATGAATCATTTATCGAGGATGCCAGTTCAACAAAATGACACAGGGGCGTCTGATCGTGTTATAAGTATGGAAATTCAACAGATGAATGAAAATCCGACGGTTCATGAATTTCGATCCCTTGATGAGTTTGAAAGTATGTTGCGAAATAATATCACTTTAAGTGCGAGAACTATGTTTCAAAGTAGATTGAGCTTTGCCGTATTTGAAAGATCGCGATGTAATCCAATGTACTGGCAATTAATGAGATCAGGAGCATTCCAATTAAGGCCAGGTGTAAAACCTTCTGACGCGATTAATGATATTTACTTTAATAGTTCACTCTACGCGTTTGAATGTGCAACGGCAATGGTCATTATTTATTACCATGCGGTTTTAAATCTGATTGGTGAAAACTTATTTAATCAAATTTTTCAAAATATCTATTTATACGGCTGGCATGCTAATCCTGACTTAGGAATAGGTGCCCAGTATTCTGATCGAATTTTACCTGGTGATATCGTTTATTTTAATAATCCAGAATTTAGTCCACTAACCCCTGAGTGGAGAGGAGAAAATGCCGTTGTTCTAGGAGATGGTACGTATTTTGGACATGGATTAGGAATAATGACGGCTGAACAAATGATTTTTAACCTAAATAGAATGAGATGGCCAGGAGCATATCGTTCTGCCTACCTCACTAATTCAGTTACAAGGCCGAATTTTAAACAATTGGCGGGATTATCGAATTGGCAACGAGACTATTCAATTAATAATAATAGGAATATGGTCTTACATCATAACCAAAGTTCGATTTCATTTGATTTTTATATGTATTTGTTAAATTTCTTTTCGTGATATTCAATAGTTATAAATATTACTTAACTGTTGGTGGTTCTTCTTAAGGTAAGAGGTTAAATTTGAGTCTTAGGTTTCTCTTTAAATAAAGAGAAATTTAAGCTCTTTTTTTAACAGTAAAAAAGGGTTTTCTAAATAATGTCCAAAATATACAAATCGATAATAGGGAATTATATACCTATACTAGTATAAGGGGACATATTTAATGAAGAAAATAATACAATTTACCTTACTATTCGTGGCACTAAATCTATCACCGATATTTGTTCTTGCTGACGAACAACCAAATAAAGAGCTAATGAAGATTGTTAAAGAGTTTACTCCGTCGAACGCTTTACTTGTAACTCCTAAAAAACCTTTGTACGCATCATCAATTCAACCCTATGACTTTAACCAGGATGGGCAGAAAGAATTAATCGTAACATTTAAAATTAAAGCAAAAGTACAACCTTCTCCTTCCCTATATGGAGTAATGGTATTTAAGAAGATTAATAATGAGTGGGAAAAGGTTTGGGAGACAAAAATTCAAGGAGTAGATTTAGATTTTTCGGGTTTAGCTGATATTACTGGTGATGGTGTAAAAGAATATTTATTTGGTGTTACAATTGGGGCAGCAGCAGGAAGCAACCTTGAAATTTTTCAGTGGATTGATAACTCATTTAAAAATATAGCAGAAGTTCCTTATCATGAAATCGACCTTTTGAATGGAAATCAAAAAGAAGGTTTGGCAGTTTGGCGATCGTATATTGCTGATAGTTATTTAGTAGATGTATTAAAATGGAATAGTGAAAAATTAGTTTATGATAAAGAATTATATTCTAAATACTATCCTTTCATTGAAAAGTTTTATAGTGATAAAATTTCAAAAATGAATGCGTGGTTTTACTGGTATTGTCTTGCAGATGCTCAAATTAAATCAAATTTATTCGAAGAAGCATCTAAATCAATTGAAAAAGGGAGTTTGTTAGCAAAAAAATTATCAATGCCTGAGGTAGTTCAGAACTTTAACAAATTAAGTGACAGATTGGAAGAAAAGAAAAATAGCTTGTTGAATTAACCCATTGCTTTAGTTTAACAAGACAGTCGGCTGAAAAGTCGATTTTTTTTATGGAGCAAAATAGCAGTTTAGTTGAAAAAGAAAATATATAAATAAATGTTTATAGTTCGCTCAAATTATAAAAATCAATAAACTTTTTGAAGCAAATTCAAATTGGGATTACACCTGGATTGAATCTTTTTCATAAGATTTTATAGAAAGTAGATAGAAATTGTGTAACAGACTATGCTGTGTTTTTCCAAATTAGAGGGTAGTTCAATTTGTAGATGATGTAGAAATTAATAAAATCATCATTAAGAATATCTTAATAGTATTTATTGGTTAACATAAAAAGTATGTTTCCTTTATATATGTTTAACAATTAAACTGTATAATTAATGGTTAATTTTAAGTAATTTAGTTAACAGTTCTTTAAATCTTGAAGGATCCGTAATATATAATAAACCTGAAAAAAAGCTAGCAGACACGACTGAAAATTCATCTATATAAGTTCAATTACGTAAATGTTTTTGAACTTTTTTTGTGTTTATTCGAAAATTGAATAACCATTCTGGCTTAAGGATATGGAAATGGGAGGAATAGATACTTGATGTTAAGTTAGTATTGTACTTCATATTTATATTACCTCCTGCAGGAAATCACTTAAAAGGAAAAATTGTAAATTCAAATATTATCTAAGTGAGTGTTCCAAATATCATTACGGATTACTTAACACAATGATTTCAAGAATAATTGTTTAATATAAAATTAATGTTTAATTTACATAGTGAAAATATAATTGTCCGTGTAATACTCTGCACCTTCTCACTGAAAAAAGTGAAATTAAGATTTTAAAGTGTAGTTGAATTCACTAGGTGAAGAAGTCGTAAGGAAAGTTAGGGATTATTTTGAAAAAGGAGGAACGATATTTAACTGATATTTAATTAATCTTCACAGTGTATTAATTGTTGTAGTCTGATTTATTACATTAAATTTACTTAGTATTCTGCTTGAGAAAGGGATTTTTTTTATGGTTAATTTAACGAGGTTTAACAAATCATTACTTTCTTTAATATTGATCGTTTCATACATACTCGGAAATTTTGTTGGCTATATTCCGGTGAATGCAGCTACTGATGGGTATAGTCAGATTGAAGCAGAAAATTTTAGTTCCAAGTCAGGTTCATATCTTAAAGTTGAATCTTGTCCAGATGGTGGACAAAGCATTGGAGGAACTAATGATAACCAGTATTTAGAATACACCAATATTGATTTTGGCAGCGGGATCAATGGTGCTACAAATTTCAGTGCAAGAGTCTCAGTTAAGGGTTCGAATGCCGGTGGGGATATTGAAATATGGATTGATGGTCCTAATAGTACAAATGGAAACAAAGTAGGTACACTTTCAACTACTGCTACTGCAACAGACAACTGGAATGTTTATAAAACAATGTCAACTGAAATTACTCAGGTTACTGGAGTTCATAAAGTATACCTTGTATTAAAAGTTAATCCTGGAAAAACATATGTAGCCAACATTAACTGGTTTCAGTTTTCGAAAACGTTGAACAGCATCTCTCTTACGAAACTACCAACGAAAACTACATACCGAATTGGTGAAAGCCTTGATCTCACAGGCATAGTAGTCACTGGTACATATATTGATGGTACTACACGTGTAGAAGAAATTAGAGCATCTGATATAAGTGGTTTTAACAGTTCTTCGCCAACACAAAGCCAGCCTTTAACTGTAACAGTACTTGGTAAGAAAGTTAATTTCATAGTAGAAATAAAGCCCAAAATTCTAGAAAGTATTATAGCACCTAAATCGATTACGGGTGTGGAAAACGGTACAGCACCAACTAGTGTTGCCTTAGGGTTACCTAGTAATTTAGTTCTAGTTACGGATGGTGGAAATGTTAATGCTCCTGTGAAATGGAATATTGACGCTTCAGGTTATGATCCATCCAATAGAAATGAACAGATTTTTACAGTAATGGGAACAGCTAATCCTCCTGTAGAGGTTACAAATCCGAATAATGTAGCCTTATCAAAACAAATCAATGTAACAGTTCTTGCTTCAAATACACCAGAGAAGGATACAAGCTATAAATTCAGTTTTATGGCAATATCTGATACACATGCTAATACAAAAGGAGATACCAATGATATTATCCTAAATGAGGCAATGCAAGATGCGGTAAGTAATAATGTGAAATCAGTTAGTGTTGGTGGGGATCTTACTGAATATGGAACAGATGGACAGTATGACACTTTTATGGCAACTATGAATAAATATCCCCAATTAGACCGCAACTATGTATTTGGGAACCACGATGTAAGATGGATGACTGGATTTGATAGTGCAAAAGATAGATTTCTATCCCATACAGGCATGCCAGCGGTGTACTTTGATAAATGGATTAGTGGATATCATTTTATCTATTTAGCAACTGAGACGGATGATAAGGACAGTGCTTATCTTTCGGATACTCAACTTAACTGGTTGAAAGTAAAATTGGCCGAGGGTGCAAATAAATCAAAACCAATCTTTTTATTCATTCACCAACCATTAGGGAATACAGTGTCAATGACAAAGTCTGAGGACGGCTATCAAAGCGATGAGGTACAGGATCAAAAATTTAAGGATATTGTAGGTGAATATCCTCAAAGCGTATTAGTAACAGGACATGTGCATGATGATATAAGATTGCCAGGGACTTTATTTAACAAACAGTATTTTTCAATGATAAGAGATGGTGCAATAAAGTATTTTCCTTCTTATACTAAAGAGCCAGGTGCTCAAGGGTTGATTTTTGATATTTATGCCGATCGGATTGTAATAAACGGAAGAGACTTCGCTACAAAGAGTACGATCGCAACTTGGACTATAAATAATTATACACCGGATGCACTTCTTGCAGATAAACAAGCACCTACTATACCGGTCAATGTTAACACAAATTTAGTAACAGACAAGATGGCAATGCTATCATGGGATGGATCATCAGATAATTTTAAAGGTAATGTAGGCGTTACAGGCTATGAAATATATAACGGTGATACTTTAATTGGTTCGACAACAGGACGAACGAACTTTAAAGTAACGGGATTAAAACCTAAGACCACATACCAGTTTAGGGTTAAAGCAAAGGATGTAGCAGGTAATGTATCAGCGGAAAGTAGTGCTCTTAAAGTTACAACATTAGCATTTGAACCAGCTCCGATCAATTTGACTTTGAACAAAACAGCTACAGCTAATGGAAGTTTAGTAGGATATGAACCTTCAAAGGCAGTAGATGGTTCTACTGAGATTGGTAGAAAGTGGTCCTCAGATACGACTGGGGAGAAATGGTTGATGGTTGATCTTGGACAAAACTATGAAATTAGCAGATGGATTGTGAAGCACTCTGGAGAAGGTGGAGAGAGTTTATCTCTTAATACAAAAAATTATAAGCTTCAGGGCAGTCTCGATGGGACGACTTGGAAGGATTTGGACTCGGTTGCAGGAAACGTATCGAATAACACAGATAGGTATTTTAACAAAACCACTGTAAGGTATGTAAGGCTTTATATTACGACACCTCAAAATTATGCTGAAACAGGAACTGCAAATATTTATGAATTTGAAGTATATGGACGAAGCATTGATGTTGAGCCTCCTTTCACTACGGCAATAACAGATGGGGTTATCGGTGATGAGGGGTGGAATACACGGAATGTGAATGTTAAGTTCAATGCTGTGGACAATTCAACTGGTACTGGTGTCGATCGTATCGAGACTAGAATAGACGATGGCGAATGGGTAAAACAAAGCAAATTAACTTTGACAACTGAAGGTGTACACACAATTGAGTATCGTGCTATCGATAATGTAGGTAATGAAGAGGTTTCGAAGCAACTTTCTATTAGAATCGATAAGACAGGACCAACGATTGTAGGATCTGTCCCGGTGAATGGAAGTGTTTATGAAAATGATGGCGAAATAACACCAGAGTTTACACTAACAGACAACTTTTCAGGTGTTGATAACAATAAAACGATGGTAACACTTGATGATTATCCATACAAACCTGGAGCATCAATTCCATTTTATACGTTACCACTTGGTAATCATTTCCTAGTCATAAACGCGGTTGATAAAGCGGGGAATCTTGAGACCAAAACAATCCAGTTTACAACAATTGCAAGCAACGATTCTTTAAAAGGATTAGTAAGACGCTTTGCTAATACTGAATGGATTGATAATGCTGGAATAGCAAATAGCCTTCAAGTAAAATTAGCACAAAATAATTTGAAAAGCTTTATGAATGAAGTTAAGGCACAAAGCGGTAAACACATAACAAATAAGGCCACAGAGTATTTACTTCGAGATGCTCAATATTTGTTATCGCAACAATAATTTGTTTAAAAAGAAAGAATGATTGAAATGTTAAGTTATAACAATTCAATCACTCCCATTCTCAAAAATTTTAATGTGACACGTTTTCAAGATCCTCAACAATTCTTTTGGTTGAGGATTTTTTTGCTCTAAATTCTATCATTCTTCGACTATCGGTATTAGATAGCGAATAAGCTACCCGTTTTCTTTGTTTATTATTGTTATTTAATTAGAGAATTCCATTAATATTAGTGACAAAAAACGCGAAGAGAGAAATATAACAAAAAATACAACAAAATTTCACATACCGTAATAAATTAGAAAAAACGAAAATATTAAGTTATTAAGAGTCAAAGAGTTGCCAAAAAACATATTTTAGTAGAAAAACAAACCCTAAATAAAGTCTATTTTAAATTAAGAAAGTAGTTCCATTTTTGAAAGAGAACAAGTCATACATAGGACCTAAACTTTTTATATTAAAAGGATATCAACTTGATTTTGTAGAAGTATTCTACTATATAAATTTTACTAAAGGACTGAGAGCACTTGAATACATTATTGTTAACAGGTTTTGAACCTTTTTTGAACTTTTCAATTAATCCTACAGAAGAAATAGTAAAAGAATTAAACGATCAGGTCGTCGGTTCTTATCAAATTATCGGCAAAGTTTTACCTGTTGATTTTAATACAGCGGGTAATGAATTACTAAATTTATTCCATACTTATAATCCTTCCGCAGTGATTTCACTAGGATTAGCTGGTGGAAGATATAAAATAACACCAGAACGGATTGCCATAAATTGTAATGATGGAGCTGCGGATAATAAAGGGAATAAATTTGATGGAGCTAAAATTGATCCTGAAGGCCCAGATGGACTATTTTCAACACTGCCAATTCAGAAAATTGTTAATGAATTAAACAATCATAAATTTCCAGCTGAAATATCCGATTCTGCAGGTACTTATTTGTGTAATAACGTTATGTATCAAATGCTTAATGAATTAAAAAAAATAAACAAGCAAATTCCAAGTGGCTTTATTCATATTCCAGCTTCACATGAAATGGCCGTAATAGATCGGAAGTTGCCAAGTTGGTCGCAAACAGATTTGACGAATGCTATAAAACTTGCAATTGAAGTGATTAGTCTAAATGACTAGCACCAAATTGGATATTTTTCCATTAGGTTGCTCTGGCTTAGTATGTTATTTAGGTGATTCAATCTCAATGGAAACAAATAATCTAGTACATGCTTTCTCAGACTATATAAAAATTAAATTAATGACTAAAATAACAGCAGTCGTACCGTCTTATCATTCCATTACGATTTTTTATGATTCTTTTAACTTTTCATACGCAGAAATAATCCAAGAAATAAGGTGTCATTTTAATCATTATAATGGTTCAAAAATAAAGCGAGTGCATGCAATTTATGAAATTCCTATTTGTTTTAGTTCCACTTTCGGGACAGAACTTCAAAAAGTAGCAGAACATAATAAACTAAAAACTGATGACGTAATTCGTCTTTATTTAGAAAAAAAATATCCTATTTATATGATTGGTTTTATACCTGGATTTCCATATCTAGGCGGGTTAACCCCTAAACTATCAACTCCGAGACTAACAAAGCCAAAAACAGTCTTAAAAGGTTCAGTTGGAATTGCGGGAAATCAAACAGGGATTTATCCTTTTGAATCTCCTGGTGGGTGGAATATTATTGGACGTACTCCAATTTCCATATTTTCAACGAAAAATAATGGCACAGAAAACTTTAAACCTGGAGATCTAGTCAAATTTTTGGAGATTAATATCGAAGAATTTAATCAGATTGAACAGCTAGTGAAAGAGGACAACTATTCAATTAAAAAGGAAGTGCGTTTTATTGATTCAAATTGATTTAAATTGTGATTTAGGTGAAAGTTTTGGGAATTACAAAATAAATGATGAACAGATTATGCCACATATTACTTCAGCTAATATCGCTTGCGGATATCATGCAGGAGATCCGTTTGTCATTTATGAAACAGTAAAATTAGCAAAACAGTATAATTTATCAATTGGAGCACATCCAAGTTTTCCTGATTTACTTGGTTTTGGTAGAAGAGAAATGAATTTCAGTGATGAAGAAATATATAAATTAGTTCTCTATCAGATTGGAGCACTTTATTCGATATGCAAAGTAAACCGAGTTGAACTTCGTCATTTAAAACCTCATGGTGCACTTTATAATATGGCAGCTACAAATTTGAAACTCGCTTTAGCGATTACAAAAGCAATGAAAGACTTCGATTCTTCACTAACCTTATATGGACTTGCAAATAGCAAATTAATAGAAGCAGCGATCGAAATGAATATTCCTTTTTCTTCGGAAGTATTTGCAGATCGAGCATATGGTGAAGATGGTTTATTAGTACCTCGTAATCAATTAAACTCGGTTCATCACAATACGAAAGATGCCATTAATCAGGCACTTCAAATTGTAACAACCAAAACCGTATCTACAATTTCTGGTAAAGATTTTCCAATTCAAGCTGATACCATTTGTATACATAGTGATTCAGACATTTCAATTAAATTAGCGATGGAATTACGTAACGTATTTAGTGAAAATAATATACTTGTTAAGTCTATAGGAGCGTAATACTTTGAAAGAGTTTTTTGAAGTATTACAAAAAGGTGTTTCTATTTCCATTCAAGATAATGGTAGGAATGGATTTAGACATTTAGGTATACCTGTTTCTGGTGCTATGGACAAATTAGCTTATCAAATTGGAAATCTATTAATAGGAAATAAATTAAACGCCGCTAGTATCGAAATTGCGATTGGTGGTACTGTCCTAAAAGCATTAAATCAATTCTCAATCATCATTACAGGTGGAAATTTGAAACCTGCAATTAACGGTAAATTAGTTGAGATGAATAAAATAATTGACATAGCAAAGGGAGAGATTTTAACTTTTAACGGGGGAAATACTGGTGTTTATTCATATATATCAGTACCAGACGGAATTACAAGTGAATGTCATTTCGAAAGTCAGTCATCGTATGAGTCTGCTTCTCTTGGATTAATTGTTAAAAAAGGTACAATAATTTATGGTTCAAGCCCATCTTATAAACTGGTGAAATATGGACTAAAACATAAGTATATTCCAGTTTATCCAAGGCATAATTTGGTTCATTTTATAAAAAGTAGTCATTTTGAGAAAATACCAAACCATATAAAATCACAAATATTATCTGAACCACTTACAATTGGCACGTTTAATAGAATGGGGATGTATTTGAGTTCAAAAAATGCTAATTTAGAACCGTTTGATTCAAATATTCTATCAGAAGGCACTACTTTTGGAACGATTCAAGTACTACCAACTGGTCAACCAATTATCTTACTAGCAGACTCTCAAACTACAGGGGGATATGCATCAATTGGTACAGTAATTTATTCTGACCTTTGGAAACTTGTACAAATGCAACGAGGAACTACAATTCAATTAATACCTGTAGAGATAAATGAGGCGAGTCATTTAAATAAAAAGCTTCATTTATTTTTAAAGCATTTACAAATTGAATGTAGAAATAAGGAGAGATGAATATGGGAAATTTACTTGCAAAATTATTTGATTCGACGGAAAAAGGTGAAAATGAAATTGTAATTGAAATAATAAGTGAACAGCCAAATTTGATACATGAAGAAAATGAGCATGGGTTAACATTACTTGGTATCGCAGCACATTACGGTCAATATGAGGTTGTAAAAACTTTAGTAAAAAATGGTGCCCAGGTCAATGCACTTTCTCACTCAAAGCTTTCATTCATTCCACAAAACACAGCTCTACATGCAGCAATTGCAGGTGCTAAGTCTTTAGAAGTGATCGATTTTCTTTTAACAAATGGAGCAGATCCTAATATTAGCGACAGTGAAGGTCACACTCCATTACATATCGCAGCATTTGAAGGAAATATGACGATAGCTGAACGTTTGTTTAAAAACGGTGCTGAAATTAAAACGAATAATTCTGGTAAAACGCCAATTGAAATTGCTGAAGAACGTGGAAATTCAGAGTTTATCAAATTTATAAAAGAAGTGACTCTATAATTAACCCGAAGTGTTGTGATGACTGTTATGTCACAGCACTTTTTGTTATGATAAAAGAAAGACTAGTAAAAGAGGAATAAGTTTTGAGAATTAATGTTTATATTAGCGCATCAGGGTATTGTTCTAGAAGGGCGGCGGAACGACTAGTTGCTTCGGGACAAGTTAAAATTAACGGACTTACTGCTGAAAAAAACAGCATAGTAGAAGTAGATGATCTTGTACAAGTAAATGATGAAGTTATTTACTTAACGAGTGAAAAGGACTATATCATCCTTAATAAACCAGTAGGAATTACTTGTACAGGATTACAAAATGTCGAAGGAAATATAATTGATTTTGTCAATTATCCAAGGAGAGTTTTTCCTATAGGTAGATTAGATAAAGATTCTGAAGGATTAATCATTCTTACAAATGATGGGCCAATTGCACATAAAATTTTACATAGTGAACATGGACATGAAAAGGAGTATATTGTCACAGTCGATCAGCCAATAGATGTTGATTTTATTAATGGCATGTCAAATGGTGTTCTTATTGGAAATGTTTTAACTAAAAAATGTAAAGTAGAAAAAATAGATGAATATACATTTCGAATTATTTTAACGCAGGGCTTAAATCGTCAAATTCGGAAAATGGCAAAAAGTTTTGGATTTAAAGTGATTAAATTAAAAAGAATTCGAATTATGAATATCAATATGGAAAATCTAGAAATAGGTAAATGGAGAAAATTAACAGATAACGAATTATTTAATTTAAAAGAACAATTGAAAGAGGAAGAATCAAATGAAAATTTTAATTGATGCAGATGGCTGTCCAGTAGTTTCAGAAACAATTAAAATTGCAGCAGAATTTAAGATCAACGTTCTTTTATTATGTGATACTGCCCATATAATGCAAAGAGAGGGCGCTGAAACGATCGTTGTTTCACAAGGTGCAGATGCAGTTGATTTTGCTTTAGTAAATCGAGTTGTAAACGGGGATCTCGTCATTACTCAAGATTATGGTCTTGCTGCAATGGTTTTATCAAAGCAAGCTTATGTATTAAATCAAAACGGTTTTCAATATACAAATGAAAATATTGACTCACTTTTACATACTCGATATGTTTCAAAGAAAATTCGAAATGCAGGTGGACGAGTGAAGGGACCAAAAAAACGTCAGAAGCTTGATAATGCAAATTTCGAAAACGGCTTAAGAAAATTACTTTCTTCAATTTCTTTATAGTAAAATAGAATTGTACAAATAAAATAAAAAAGGAGGCAAGCATGTTAACACTTGCAAGAGAAAACTTAAAAAAATATTTTGGATATGAAAATTTTAGACCTGGACAAGAACAAATTATTGAACGAGTTTTATCAGGAAAGCATACAGCTGGTATCATGCCTACAGGTGGTGGAAAGTCGATCTGTTATCAAATTCCAGCGACAATTCTCCAAGGAGTTACCCTCGTCATTTCTCCTTTAATCTCTTTAATGAAAGACCAGGTAGATGCATTGCACCATGTAGGTATCCCTTCCACATTTATTAATAGTTCACTTTCTTATAATGAAGTAAATGAAAGAATGATGGATTTAAGCTATGGTGAATACAAAATTCTATATGTTGCACCTGAACGATTAGAATCAGAAAGCTTTATTAATGAATTAAAAAGATTGCCGATCTTACTAGTAGCAGTAGATGAAGCACACTGTATATCCTCATGGGGACATGATTTTAGACCAAGTTACTTACGTATAAAAAACTTAATACAAGAATTGCCTACTAACCCAACAATATTGGCACTTACTGCAACAGCAACTCCACAAGTTAAATCTGATATATGTCATCAACTAGGAATAGTTGAGGAAACGACAATCATTACAGGCTTTGAAAGAGAGAATTTATCTTTTAAAGTCATTAGAGGTCAAAACCGATTAGATTATATTTGTAATTACATAAATCAAAATAAAAACGAATCAGGTATTATATACGCCGCAACTAGAAAAGAAGTAGATAATGTTACGAATAAATTAAAAAACCTTGGCATTTCTGTCGGTAAATATCATGCAGGCTTAAGCGATGCAGAACGTTCGAAACAACAGGATGCATTTTTACAAGATAATATTCATGTAATGGTCGCTACAAATGCATTTGGTATGGGAATTGACAAAAGTAATGTTAGATATGTAATCCATTACCAAATGCCTAAAAATATGGAAAGCTATTATCAAGAGGCTGGGAGAGCAGGGCGAGATGGATTAGAAAGTGAATGTATTTTACTTTTTACTGCACAAGATGTTCAAATACAAAGATTTTTAATTGAGCAATCTACATTCGAACCTAATCGACTAAAACAAGAAATCTCAAAACTACAATCTATGAAAGATTACAGTTATTGCGAAACATGTTTACAAGCATTTATTTTAAAATACTTCGGTGATGAAAGTGACCATGCTTGTGGTAAGTGTAGTAATTGTATTGACAAGCGGACTGCAATAGACATTACAATTGATGCTCAAATCGTTTTATCTTGCATTATCCGAATGGGCGAAAGATTTGGTAAAACGATGGTTGCATCCGTACTAACAGGATCAATGAATAAAAAATTAATAGACTTAAATTTTCATACTTTAACGACATACGGTTTATTTAAAAATCGTACATTAAAAAGTGTCGGTGATTTAATTGATTATTTAACATCGGAACAATTTATTGGCGTTACAAGCGGTAAATTCCCACTGTTAACTGTTACAAATAGGGGAAGAGAAGTATTATTAAATAAAATAAACGTAATGAAAAAAGAAGAAATCCAAGTTACTGAAATGACAAACGTTGATAATAATTTATTTGATCAACTACGAAGTTTACGTAAAGAAATTGCTACAGAACTTGGAGTTCCGCCATTTGTCGTATTTGCAGATAGTACTTTACGAGATTTATGTAAATTACTCCCTACAACTGATGAAGAGTTTCTACAAGCAAAAGGTGTCGGATTACAAAAACAACAAAAATTTGGTATGCAATTTATAGAAGTGATCAAGAAATATAAAGAAGAGAACGAAATTGAAGTAGAAACTACGAGACCAAAAGCGACTACAATTAATAAAGTACCTTCACACAAAATATCATATGAATCTTATCAAAACGGACTTACTATTTCTGAAATTGCAAAAGAGAGAGGATTAAATACGACTACCGTTGAAAACCATATTCTGCAAAGTGCAATGGAAGATGATCATTTTGATTGGGATGAAATAGTGCCTTTTGATATTGAAAAACAAATTAAAGAAGTGATTAATACAGTTGGAAGTGAAAAACTTCGACCTATTAAAGATGAATTACCAACTGAAATTAGTTATTTTATGATAAAAGCAGTGATTATGAAATCTGCAACATAGCACTAAAAGTATAAAGAGCTTCCTATATTGAATTGGAAGCTCTTTATTATACCTATTTCTTACTAGCTTTAACCTTTATTTGATTACTTTCTTTACTTTCATTATGAAGTCGATCGACAGCAGTTATTTCATATGTGTAGTCTTTATCTATATTTGCTGTTGAATCGAGATATGTTGTTTTGCCATTATCTGATTTACGAACGGTAGTTAAGATGTTTCTTGGATCATCTATGCTATCTTTTTGTAATCCATCAAAACGGTATACAACATAATAGGAAACATCTTGATCATTAGGGTGAGTATTCAAAGTGAGTTGGATTCCATCTTTTGTACGAAGAGCGTTTTCGAATTTTGGTTTCTTTGGAGCCTGGTCATCTAACCATGGCATTGAAGGAATTAATGCTTTTGTTTTATATAAGTCCTGGCTTAAACGATCCTTAATACCAAGTGGATTACGATTTAAGTCCGAAATTGAAAAATGCATACTACCTTTGATTTCAGGAATTGTACGATTTAAGGCAATTTGTTTTGGTAATTCATCAGGTAAAGCCCAAGCTGCATTGTTATCGTTAATTTTGTAATCAGCTTGTCCAATATATAAATCAATATTCTTACCTTTTACTTCCTTCGTCCACCAATTCGCAAGTATATCATACGCAGCAGGTTCAAATCCTATATTCCAATAGATTTGCGGAGTAATATAATCTAGATAATCTTTATTAATCCATTCCCTTGTGTCTGCAAATAAATCATCATAATTTGTTTGTCCAGCAGTAGTATTTGAACCAGTAGGGTCTTTTGCGATGTTTCTCCAGACTCCAAAAGGACTAATCCCAAACTTCACATAAGATTTTTCATCTTTTATTGAATTGTGAAGAATTTTGACGAACTCATTTACATTGTCTCGTCGCCAATCATCAATATTAGCAAACTTTTGTTTACCATATTTTTCGTACGAGGATTGATCTGGAAATTCTTGACCTGCGATGCGATATGGATAAAAATAATCATCCAAATGGACTGCATCAATATCATATTTTTTTACAACTTCCATAATCCCATCAATAATAAATTGACGTGCATCAGGATTACCTGGATCAAAATATAATTGCTTTCCATATGGGATTACCCACTCAGGATGTTTTCTTGCAGGATGGTTTTCTGCTAAAGTATTTAAATCCTCTAAAGTCGCATCTCCTGGTGCAGTTCGTGGCATTGTAATACGATACGGATTAAACCAGGCATGAAATTCAATATTACGTTTATGTGCTTCTTCAACCATAAATGCAAGTGGATCGTAGCCTGGATCCTTACCTTGTGTACCTGTTAAGTATTTTGACCATGGACCATAATTAGATGGATAAAAAGCATCTGCAGTCGGCTTAATTTGGACGACAACTGAATTCATTCCCATCTTTTCCACATCATCTAGTAGTTTAATAAACTCCGATTTTTGTTGCATTTCAGATAAGCCTGTAGCTGATGGCCAATCTATGTTTACTACTGAAGCAATCCAAGCTGCTCGCAGCTCATGCTTAGGCGGGATTGGGGACTGTGAAGTAGTTTCAGCATGAACATTTTGAATTTGTTGAAATAATAGTGATGCGCCTACTGTAGCAGCAATCGCATATTTACCTAGTTTTCTTTTCTTCATAAGTGTTCCACCTTACTTTCTATTAAATTAGTAGCGCTTACATAATATAAAACTACCAAAAATGGAAAGTATTGTCTATGGTTTTTGAAATAAAATTTCAAAAAAATCAAAAAAATTAAGAAATTAAATTTCGGTTTGTTTGATATTTTTGTGAAATCCCTCAAATAAATCATATTATCATTCACGATCTATAGCTTGGATTGTCTTAAATTGGTAAAATATTGATTGTAAGTATAATTGCAGAAATTAAAGGTCATATAAGGAAAGAGCATACATAATTTATTCGAATTTTACGAGATAAGAGAGGATAAGAATTTGAAAATAAGCCAATTAATTGCAAATAATATTAATAAATTAGATGCAATTTTACCTGAGAATCAATCATTGGGAATTGCAGGTTTATCTGGTTCTGGTAAAACAACTTTTTGTCAAACAATTGGTGAGGAGTCGAAGAAACGACTAGTGTCTTTACTTCCAAAGGCTGAATATCAATATTTATTTCCAAACATAATGGAAACAAATTTTAGTGCGATTAATATGGAAGAAATGCCATTAGTACTATTCCTTGGCAAATCATCCATTTCTACGAATCCACGTTCAACACTTGGAACACATACTGGTGTTTTTAAGGACATTCGTGTTTGTCTTGCAGAAAAGTTTAATCTTTCTCCAGAAGTTTTTTCATTTAATAATGAATTAGGCTGGTGCCCGGATTGTAAAGGCCGCGGAATTACAAAAAATATTGAATGTAAAAAGTGTAAAGGAAACCGATATAATCAAAAAATTGAAGAATATACAATTGAGTTATTTGATCGTCCACATACTATTTCAGATATTAATAACTTAAGTGTAGAAACAATCTTATCACTAGCAGAAGAATTACAAATTAGTGAAGCTAAACAGCATTTACTCAACAATATAATCAAAATGAATATTGGTTATTTATCCTTAAATCGAATAACAGGTACATTATCCGGTGGAGAAATAACTCGACTTTATTTAGCCGAATTTATGGCAACTAGTGAAAATACTGTTATTATCATCGATGAAATTTCGGTTGGTCTTGACCATGATACTTTAAATAAAATATTAGACGAGATAAAAGAATTAGGATTTAAAAATCAAATATGGTTAATTGACCATTCCGACAATGTGTTAGATGCAACAGATGATCAAGTATTTTTCGGACCTGGAAGTGGTAAATACGGTGGGAAAATTGTAGAAGAATCACCACGACCTAAACCGATTCTTTGGGAAAGAAATGAGAGTTTGCCAAAAGAGTTCTATGAGTTTAAAGATCTTCATTGTCGTAATATCCAAATTCAAGAAATACAAATCCCTAAAAATAGACTAGTAACATTTACTGGCGAATCTGGATGTGGTAAATCAACTCTAGTAAATGAATGTATGTCAAAAGACTTTTTAAAACGATACCCAAAAGATAAATTAGTGATGGTAGGTCAAGATCGAAACCAATCGATTACGAGTCGATCAACAGTTGCTACATTCCTAGATATAAAAAGAAAGTTAACAAAATATAGTGAAGAAATAGATGATATTTTCCTGCGTTCAATCGAGGATATCATTGATGAACTACCGAACGAAGACATTGCTCATAAACGATTAAGCTTATTAATTAAACTTGGTCTTGGCTATCTTACTCTTGAAAGAAAAACACAAACACTATCAACCGGTGAATTTCAATGTGTACATTTAGTTTCTGAACTATTTACTAATTCAAGAAATCCTCATACACTATTCATTTTTGATGAACCTTCAAAAGGATTATCACAAAATATATTAAATCAATTTATAGATAGTGTTCGAGAAATTCTAAAAGATGAATCAATTTCTATTATGATGATTGAACATAATGCATACATGTTAGACAGTTCGGATTATATTGTTGATTTTGGGAAAAGAAAGATTACCCCTGTTGAACATCTTGAAGTTATAAGTCATGATGATTATTTTAATCACATAAAACAGGATTCTGAAAAGCCTCATGCGCATATCTCATCAGCACTAAAAGTACAAAAGGGAGTTCAATATTTACAAGAAAATAATATAAATTATTTCAAAAATGCAGAAAACATTTATAAAGGTGGTATATTAAAAAGTTTATCATCGATGGCACGACTTATTTATGGAGAATATGAATCTGATGCTATTCTTCCTGTAATTGCAATTGATTTAGAAAGACATTTATATAGTCAATATACATTTTTATTTGAAATCGGCGGACTTATTAATCAGATCGTTGCTTCACATCCGACTAATAAAGACACAAGAAGTTTTGACTTTTATAACCAAGAAAATCATTGTCCATCCTGCTCTGGCCGTAGAGTAATTGAAAAGTTTGATATTGATGTAGTCATACAAGATAAAATAGTACCTTTTTGGGAAGGTTTATTACATTCAGATGTAATGGAAGTTTTAAAATATTACCAATATCCTAAATTACAATTCCTATTTGATGAAATAAAAAATGAACTTGGACAAGACATTAGTAAAAGTTTTAATGAAATGTCAGAAGCAGAAAAGCATACTTTTTTATATGGATACTATGAAAAAACTTTTTACGATAAAGCTGGAAAGACGCAAAGATTATGGGAAGGTTTTAATACGATTATTGGACGATATATGTCAATTTCAAAATCTCCTATTAAAGAACAAATGAAGGTTTCCAAAGAGCAAATTATATGCCCTATTTGCGAAGGTACAGTATTAAACCACCACAAAAAATTAATGTTTGGCAAATTTGATATTCGTGAAATCATCAATCAACCTGTAGATCAAGTAATTAAAACAGTTGGCCAGCTACCAGTCCTAGAGGAAATAAAATCAATTGTTGGTGGAGAAACAACATTAACAGTAGAAGTTTCTTTACTATCCCGAGAGCAACAAGTTGCTTTAAAAATGCTAGAAATAAAACAAGCAAGCTTCGTTGGATATGAAGTAGTATTACAAAATGCCTTACCGTTTTGGGATCGTGTTGAGTCAAATATAGAAGACGTAAGTAATAAAAACTTAGTAACGATAACTGATTTTAAAGATATATTTGAGACTAGAGAAGACATTATTGACAAATATTTTACAAATGGTAAATTCAAAAAACTAACATATGTTTATGAAGCATTTGGCTATAAAAAAATCGTTACACTAATTAATAAAGTAAAAGCGAGTAACCCTTGTCCGTTCTGTAAGGGAAAGAAAGTAATTTCTGAAGATAATCTACATGACGGAGTATATAAATTAACAATACCTTGTGTTAGCTGTTTAGCTAGTGGAATCAATGAGAGTGGACGTCAACAGCTTGTTGAGGGCATTGCGGTTCAAACATGGCTCACTGGTAAAGTAAGTGAAATAGTTCCTGAAAACCTACTAACTGAGGAAGTTAAAGATATACTGATATTTAATCGCATAAGAGAACTCAATAAACGTGATATGATGGCAGTTTATCAGTGTTTGATTCAAAATAATTAACAATAAAAAAACTCATTTTCAAAGATTGTTTTGAAATGAGTTTTTTATTTTGGAGCATTTATATACGTGTCAATATAACAGCTAAAATTGTTAAAAAATTTTCATAGAATAATGTTCACACTTTATACATGGAAATAAAACAGTATACTTAGTATGATTATTCTGTAGGAAAAAACGAATTTTCTAAAAATATATTATTAATAGATAATATTTCAACCAATATTTTAATTGAAAGTAGGAGATATGATGAATCATTTAAACTTAGGTAGGAACTTAAAAATATCAGCGGGTTTAACAGTATTTGTAATATTCTTGATGACATATCTTTTAAACTAAAATATTGTATTTTGCATAATAATTTGATTTGAAAACTCATTTGTAAAAATACAAATGAGTTTTTTATTATATTTCTTTTAAAAATAAAGAAACTATTAGATCATTTCATTCGTATAAAAATAGAACTGTAAATTAGAACAATGTATCAAGATTATATAAAGATAACATACATACAAATGTACGTTACTTTTAATAAATTATCCTAGTAGAAATTAAATAGAGAATCACAATTAAGTTGTGGTCCTCTTTTCTAAAAGTTCATTTATTTGCTTATCAAAACTTCCTCTTTCAATAAACTCTGGTGCTAAATTCGGTAAACCTTTTGCAATGCAAAAAGGAGATAGCATGCCAGTATAGAATATAAGCATTGTAAGGAGTGTGAGGGGTATGATAGACGGAGATGTAATATTAACTAGTACTCAAATAAGAGAACAGTTGGAGTTGAAACCAAGCACCTTCAGAAAATATCAGGACATCTTAGAGAATGTTGGTTATACAATCAAAAAGAATAGTAGAGGACATCGACAATATTCAAATTATGATGTCTTGATCTTCGAAAAACTAATTGAATTAAGTAAGCATGATGGTATGACGTTAGAGAAGTCTGCGAGAATGATAAAAGAGCAAACCAATAGATTAATACCTCATACTGACATGATAGTCGAAGAAAAGTCTTTAAACTTAACAGAGCACCTAATACAGATAAACAATGAACACCAGTTGCAAACAATTGAAAAACTAATGAATGAAATGGAAGAAAGACTTTCTAAAAAGATGGATCGACAACATAAAGAAGTATTAAAGCAACGAGAAAAGCAGACTAGCTTACTGTTAGAAGAATGGAGAGAACAAAGAAAACAAGATCAACAACTGTTATTAGAAACGGCAGCCACTCAAGAAAAGAATTCATTACGAAAGAAAGTAAGTGAAAAAATAGAAGAATTTAAAAAATGGTATTTCGAAATTTGAGCTAATATTACATTTTAGCGATTTCGCAGTGCTTTTGTCGTTGGAATGATAATAGCCAACTTATATGGAATTTTACACTTAATAATAATTAATAGCAGAAATTAGGGAGCACTTAAAACAAGTGTTCTTTTTATTATACTGAAATTATTATGTAAAATTGATTCTTATTGAACGTTCTTCAGGAATGAAGGTTTTTCATTAATCCATTATTCTAGTACCCTTATTATGTTCAAAAAATGCTGTTGAGGTATGGTTACTCTTCATAAATTGACGAAATGGGTTGTAATCAAATATCACAAAAACAGAACATACATTCTGGTATTTTGAATATACTTATGGTAAAATTAGGTAGAGTAGAGTTGTGGTAGGTGCCTTTCTTCGTAAAGAAGGGAGGTGAGAATGTGACTGGTTATGAGATTGCAAATTTAATTATTCAAAGTGTTGGGATAACTGCAACTGTAATCTTAAGCATAATCGGTATAATCATTTCTATTAGCAAAAAAAAATAACCACCCTACCCCTCGAAAAGGTTGTGGTGATTATTTCTTTACTGAATCCGAGGAAAGCAACTTTACCAATTACTACTCGGAAGGGGTGTGTTCGCAGCACATCCCTTTTTAGTATATTCTTTTTTTTATATATGCTGGAATTTCTTCAGAATAAGACTTCATCGGAATGATAGAACCTAAGATAACAACTTAGAAACAGTAGCTCATCTTGTAGACAGTTGGTAAAATACCACTTTGTCTACAAACAGAAACGTTCATATTAAATGAACGTTTCTGTTTAAAATAAATTTAAGTTTCTCTCTTTAATTTTTTATAGTCATAAATTAAAACAATAGACCAAGAAATAACAATCATTAAGGACATAATTATTTTAGCATTTTGGGTATAATCTAAATTCCAGAATATTATTAAATAAATTAACCAAATAGGAATAGCTATAACTCTATATAAAAACCTTGTTTTAATAGGCATTTTTTTATAGGGCATAAAAAAAGTACTAAACCTTTTTTTCATAAAATTCACCTCATTTATTGTTTAGAGACAACTCTCTTTCCTGTGTACCATTGTTTTACATATAAAGCTGTTGCTCTGTCTAGAACATAAGCGTTATAAATTGATCCAATTATTAAAGCAGCCCAAACACCTATACCAGGTAATACTATGCCAAGCATAATACCTGCCCCTCCAATACCTATGCCACCTAAAGTTTTTACAAGTGCTTGACTCATCCAAATTTCCATACCCCATTTATGAAATTTGATTTTTGTAACCCCTTTTTTATCTGTCAAAGTGTCTAAAGGATCTAAACCTTGTTGTTCTAATTTATTTGATAATTGGGAATCAGTTAATTCTAAAGTAAATCCTTCTTCCGTTACATTTTCTATGTTGTTAGTGTTTATTACATCGTTCATCATACTTAAATACGAATTAACAGAACTAATAGCTTGTGAACTTAACTGATTTTGTATATTTTGTGGAATCTCTAATTTATATTGATTATTTTCAAGTAATATATACTCTTCTAAAAAGTCAGATACTAAATTAATATTTGCTGGTGTTGAATGCTCAGAGAAATTACCATATTCGTTATAAGCACTAACTTTTATTTTATAATTCAAGTCATTTTCAACATTAAAATTATTTAGTGAATATAATTCTGAAGGATTTAAAGGTAAATCCGTCCCAGTTCCATCTTTGTGTAGTTTATTAACTCCATTTAATATATCATCTTTTGTTGGCCAAATACCTTTATTACTTGTCGACCAACTTGTTTGGTTACCTATGTCGAAAGATTCATATTCTTTGCCATTAAACATCCATATTATATAGCCGGTAGCTCCTATTACAGGTTGCCATTCTAAGTTAATACTGCCTTTTAACTTTGTATAAGTCTCAACTGATGATACAGTCACTTCAGGAGTTGATAATGGAATTGTAGAAGATACAGCGTATGAAATAGGTCTTGCACCATCACTATGTACTGCTGTTACACGAACATAATAACTTTTATTTTCTGAATAGTTCAACCCTCCATTAATTTCAAAAGCTCTTTTATACAGAACTGAAGGGTCGGTTAAAAAGTCAGTCCCAGAATTATCACGTTTAAAATTCACTTGACCAGCCTCAATTTGTTCTAAAGTAGGGAACATTCGCTTACCTTTAGTTGTCCAGGTTGTTTCATCTGCAGGGACATCCCAGTAACTGTGTATTGAACCATTAAATAAGATTACCTGATATTTTGTTATACCTTCAACGGGTTTCCAAGAAACATTTAAGTATCCTGTCCCATTTCCATCATCATTAGAAAATGCCTCAACTGTTGGTGCTGGCAGTTGGGGATACTTATCATTTACTGCTCTACCTTGAATAATGGGAGGTGTTGGTAAACTAGTTTGCGTGTTTACTTGATTAATATTGTTTTCACTAATTGGTTTAGAAATTTCCTCAGCATGAGACTTTATTGGAATGATTGATCCTAAGATTGCTGCTGTTATTGCTGTAACAATAGCTTGTTTAAATAATTTTTTCATGCAATATCTCCACCTTGAATTTTTATTGTATATATTATCCAATAAATACTTTACTATATTAGTAGAGTTAAGTGTGAGTCCTTATTTGAAATACGATATTTCAAATAAGGACAGTCTATTTTGTTTCATACATGATATTATTAATGTGTTATTGCAGTGCTTTTTAAATATGATTCATTAAAACTCCAATTAAAAAGGACCTTTCCAGTAATAGTGCTGAAAGGGTCCTATATTCATTTGGTAATAGTGTTGTTAGAGAAAAAAGACTTTGAATAAGTGGTTCAAACGCTAATAAAGAGTCCTTTAATTTAAAAATGTGGTTACAAAATGGTAACATTAAATCAAATATATATGATTTTTTATATTTATAAAAGGTTTAAATAACGCTTTATTACCAGTACTTTAAGCAACATTCAGTTTGAAATAATATAGTAAAAAACTACTGCAACTGTAATCTTAAGCATAATCGGTATAATCATTTCTATTAGCAAAAAAAAATAACCACCCTACCCCTCGAAAAGGTTGTGGTGATTATTTCTTCACTGAATCCGAGGAAAGCAACTTTACCAATTACTACTCGGAAGGGGGGTGTTCGCAGCACATCCCTTTTTAGTATATTCTTTATGACTTTATTATAGTCCTTTTAGTATAGTTTGACAATGAAGTTAAAGTTCTTTTTAACTGAATAAACGTTAATTTGCAATTTTTTCATTTGAATTTTGCGATACCTTTTTCGGTGAATTCAGGAGCAAAATTAAAGCGATACCTAAAAATGTCATAAAAATTCCAATAACTTGGGTTGGTGTTGGTTTAAAACCTGTTATGACTGTATCTAACACAATTGCAACTGCAGGATCTAAAAATGTTAATACAGCAATCATATTAGAAGGTAAAAATCTAATATTACCAAAGAATAATGCATAAATAACGCCTGTATGAACAAATCCAATAATCAAAATAAAAGTCCAGTTTTCTAAATGCAAGTTTTGAAAAGAATCAAATTTAACAAAAGGAATTAAAAGCAGAAACCCTAATGTTGTCTGAAGTAAAGTCGTAAAATATGAACTTGTTTGTGTAATCCCTTTATTCACAATCATTAATAATCCATAAAAGATTGCAGCAAGAAATGCCCAAATGACCCCAGACGAAAGGAATTTATCAAGTGTAAAATCAGAATTAATCCCGGATAAAAGGATCGATCCGATAAAACTACTTAAAACACCAAGTAATGGAACTAGCGTAATTTTTTCTTTATAAATTGAACTACCTAATAAGAATAAAATAACGGGAGCTAAGTAATAAATTGAAACTGAAATTGTAACTGATAAATATTCAAATGACTTAAATAAAAATACCCAATTTAAAACTAATAAAATTCCACTAAATAATGAAAGAGATATATCTTTTTTATTAAATATTTCTTTTTTAGCTAACCCTGAAAAATACCAAACAGACAATAAAAATATACTCGCAAAAACACATCTAATAAAAACTAAATCAATGGCTTTTAAGCCCGTTTTAGGAGCGACGAAACCTACTGTTCCAAAAGTAGCCATTGCAATAATGATACTAATTGTCGCCTTTTTATTTACTGCCAAATTCCCCAATATGTATCACATCCATTCCAAGTGTAATTTCAATATTCTGTCAAATAAGTATATACTAAACTTTAGTGTTATATCAATCGAATAAATCATGGATAGGGAAATACCTTGCTCATAGAGGGTACATGAGGAAGTAAAAAGCTAGAAAACTAAGACTTCCTTACTAATAAGAAGTTCATAATAAATATATTTTCCACGCCTATTAAGATTTTCAATATCGAAGTTTTCATTAAATTCTGTTTAAAATATTAGTCAAATAAATAGATTTCATTTATACTATATTTTGTAGTTTAAAGAAATCTTTAGTAAAAAAAATGTCAAAATTATGGCAATGATTTTAAATTGTGAGGGGAATTTTAATGAATATCGTCGTAGTAAATGGTTCACCTAGAGCAAATGGTCGAACTAGATTCTTAGCAAAACAAATCGCGGAATCTAATAATTATACAAATTTAGATTTAGCATTTGAACAAATTCCTCTTTATAATGGGGAAGCTGAACAAAAAGAAATAGAAGCAGTTAAAGCAGTTAGAGAATTACTAGTTAAAGCAGATGGAATCGTTATTTGTACGCCGGAGTACAATAATGCGATGAGTGGAGCTTTAAAAAACCTAGTTGAACTATTAGGTTCTGAGCCATTCAAGAAAAAGCCAATTTCTTTATTAGCAGTAGCTGGTGGAGGAAAAGGTGGTATTAATGCTTTAAATAGTTTGAGAACAGTAATTCGTGGTGTTTATGGAAATGCATTACCAAAACAACTAGTTTTAGACCCTGTTGATTTTGAAAATGATACAATTGTGAAGCCTGAAGCTTTTGCAAAAGTAACTGAAGTAATTGATGAATTAAAAGAATATGTACAAAAAGAAATTTTATATAAAGAATACATAGAATCAAATAGTGTTTCTAAGTAATAAAAATGGTCCTAATCAATTATTGGTTAGGACCATTAAAAATAGCTTAACATATTTGTTAAGCTTAAAGTAAAAACGATTTATCATTAACATTTCTAATAGGAAAGTTTACTTTATATCGTACAGCAATAATTCTAATTGCTGTTGTAATTAGAAAACAAATATACAAAGATTGCAGTTTAGTAAATTCGCCATGTGTAAACAAAATTGTTACAGAGCCAATAATTGCTGCGATTGCATAAATTTCTTTTCGGAATACAAATGGAATTTCTCTTGCGAATACATCTCGCATAATTCCACCACCAATTCCAGTGATTAAACCCATTGAAATAATTAAAAAAGAACCTTTTAAACCGTGATCAATTGCCGAATATGAACCAACTGCAGTAAAAACACCAAGACCAATTGCATCAGTAATGATTAAAGTTGATTGGAACTGCATTGTTCGTTGATAAAATAACCATGTTACAATTGAAACGACTGTACTTACGATAAAGTATTGAGGTTTTGCAAAAGCATTCGGTACCGTTTGACCTAAAATAATATCACGAATTAACCCTCCGCCAAGCGCAGTACAAGCTGCTAAAAAAACAACACCAAATAAGTCCAATTTCTTTTGAATACCAACTAAAGTACCAGAAATGCTAGCAGCTATAATTCCTGCATAAACAAAAACCTCGATCAAAATCATCCATTCTATCCCCTTAATTCCATTTTCTATGATTCATTTTAGCAACAGGTAGGGAGTATTACAATATTAAAATAACTTTGAAAACGCTTCATTTAAAAAAAATTTTTTACATAAAAAATTTACAGTATTTTACATAAATTTCACTTGAAATTTATAGATTGGAGAGATTAAAATGCTAAACAATATGAAACAACAAAAAAATGAAATGGTATCGGGAGAAATTCAATTAATAATGGACAAATTTAATATTGTCGGGTGTCAAGCAGCAGTCGTTATAAAAGATAAACTAATTTGGTCTGATGCGTATGGTTTTCGTAATTTAGAAACAAGAGACTTAGTTACGGAAAATACAATGTTTCGAATTGCTTCTATTTCAAAACTTTTTACTGCTACAGCAATCATGCAATTAGTTGAAAGTAAAATAATAGATTTAGATCAAGATATTAGTCATTATTTAGGATTTAAAATAAGAAATCCTAAATTCCCAAAATCTCATATTACGTTGAGACAAATTTTAACTCATACATCTTCACTTAACTCAGACGATGCATCAAATAGTGTGTATGCAAAATTTATTAGAGATGGACATTCTAATTTTTCTTTACAACTTTCAGAATTATTTGATGAAAATGGAAAGTATTTTACGAAAGAAATATGGGGGGATTGGAAACCAGGAGATCATTGGATGTATTCAAATATAGGTGCGATCATATGCGGTGCAATTATTGAAAAAGTCACTAATTTACGCTTTGACGAGTATATCAATCAAAATATATTTGAACCTCTAGAAATGAAGAATGTAGCTTTTTCCTATTCAAATATTAATAAAAGCCATGAATTAGCAAACTTATATGAAAAAAATAAAGATACGAACGAATATAAAGTAACAATTGAGGATGTTAGGCAAAGTGGATATTCGGAAACTCATTGGGATCAATACATCATCGGAAACCATGGAGGATTATTTGAACCTCAAGGTGGACTAAGAACAACTGCAGTTGAATTAAGTAAGTTTTTACGAGCACATATGTTAAACGGGAGTCTAAATGGGCACCAAATTCTTGAACAAAAAACGTCAAAATTAATGAAATCAATTCAATGGTCTAGAGAAGAAAATAATCATTTCTTTAGTAAAATGGCTCTTGGTTTTCATATTAGCCACGACTTTTTACCTGGCTACAAAGAAATGATTGGACATGCTGGTGAAGCATACGGATTAATCAGTAATTTATATTGGCATGAAGAAAAACAATTCGGCATGATCTTTATCTTGAACGGAAGTCAGTTTGATTTATTAAAAAATTCTAGATTCGAAGTAGAAAAAGAATTAGCAGACGTAATTTTTAAACATGTACTTGGTGAACCTGTATTAAAACTTATTTAAGGTAAATAATGAAAAAACAGTGAATCTAAACTATACACTTTTTAATCACCCACATACTTAAATTGTTTGAATATCTGTAGTCTAAGAAAAAAGGATCTATTTTATAATAGGTCTTTTTTTATTAGAAAAACATATTTCCAATCAAAATTTTCATCAAATTTTCATAAAACTTTTATATAATAATTTCCGATCAAAAAAATGGAGGAAATTTTAATGAACTACTCAATATTTAAATTAATAAATAATTTTGCTGGAAAATGGCCGGCATTAGATAATGTAATGATTTATTTATCTAAAACTGCCATTTTAATCGTAATAGCACTTTTATGTTATTTATGGATTCAAAAAGGTACCGAGCGTAAGTATACAGCTTTTTATATCGCTTTAACACTTATTTTAGCACTAGGCGGTAACTTTATAATCCATCAATTTTATTATCACGCACGACCATTTGTGAATCACCATGTGACGAAACTGATTTCACATTCATCGGATTCATCTTTTGTAAGTGATCATGGAACATTAGTATTTTCTACAGCTCTTATTTTATTGCTTAGAAAAGATCGTTTAGGTATGGTTTCACTTGTGTGGGCGATTTTAGTTGGTATTTCGCGTATCTTTGTTGGGGTACATTATCCATTTGATATAATTGGTGCATTTATTTTGGCTAGTATAGTAGCGATTATTGTTTTAAAAACATCATCATTAACGGAACCATTAATGAAAATATTATTGAAAATATACGAAAGAATAATAAACAAGTTACCATCTAATATGAAAAAGAAATTAAGTGCCTGATTAAGAACTTAATAGAGGAGACTTCTTTTGAAAATTTTATTTGCTGAAGACGATCAAAAACTTGGAAAAATGACAACCCATTTGTTAAAAACACAAACTCCATTTCAAATCGAATGGACTACTAATGGAAAACAGGCATTGGATTTAGCTACTCACTATGATTTTGATTTACTTATTTTGGACTGGATGTTACCTGAAATAAGTGGTTTAGAAATATGCAAAAAGCTAAGACGAGATGGATTTAAAGGACCTATCTTAATGTTAACAGCGAGAGACAGTATTAATCATCGTGTTGAAGGATTAGAAGCTGGAGCGGATGACTATTTAATTAAACCATTCGATTTTAGTGAACTTGCCGCAAGAATCAAAGTACTCAATCGAAGAAATTTTGCGCCACTTCAAGATGAATTAATCACGATTGAAGACTTAACATATAATCGGACAAATTTTAGTTTAAGTAGAGGTAATGAACAAATAATTTTGACTCAAAGAGAATTACAATTATTTGATTTATTAGTAAAAAATAGAGGGATTGTGCTTACTAGGGAAGTTATTTTTGAAAGAGTTTGGGGAATTGAATCTGAGGTAACAAGTAATGCTGTTGAAGCGTATGTAAAAAATCTAAGAAAAAAAATTGATCTACCATATCAAAAAACCTATATAAAGAGTGTTAGAGGTGTTGGATATACAATCGAAAAATGAAATCTCATTATTTCATCAAATTAGCAAGCGATTAACATTTTTCAATCTTAGAATTTTAATGATTTTCATTATTTTATTTAATATTTCAGTAGGAAGTGTATTGTCGTTTTATATTTATTTAGATCAAAAGAGTGATCTAATTACAGTATTAAAGGAAGAAATAAAAGAAGTAAAAATGAATGCTGCATCTCTAGGTCCAAATGATGATATTACTCAAAGAAAACATAAACGCAAAAATGTTTATTTTAATTATTTTTTAAATAAAAAGAACGGATTTGAAATCTATGATGAAACATCACCAGGGTATACAAAAGATATAGAAAAAGTTTTAAAACAGATTAATCCTAATCATAATAAAGTATTTATTAAACGAATTAGTCCTCATGATAAAGAAGAACTAAATTTAATGATTGCTGCAGAAAAGGTATATGATTCATCCAATCATTACCTCGGTACAATTTATAGTGGTAAAGATTTATCGTCAGTTATTTATTTAATAAAGCAGTTTATCAGTATCTCATTTCTACTCTCAATTATCTTTTGTTTTATGGCGTACTACTTCGGCAAGAAAATTACAAATCAGGCAATGGAACCAATTATTTCATCTTATAAAGAACAACAAGAATTTGTGGAAAATGCTTCACACGAACTTAGAACACCGTTATCTGTATTACAAGCTGGTATAGATGTATTAAGCGTTGAGCAAGATCGCTTATCTGATTTCGGTAAGGAAACCTTAACCGATTTAAAAAAGGAATTAAGTGATACGCGTAATCTTGTCCATCAATTACTGTTTCTTGCAAGACTTGACCAGAAACAAATCGCCAAAGTTAATATTGAAGAATTTAGAATTGATGTCTTTTCGGAACAAATTCAAAAAGCATGGCAATATAAAGCATCAGAAAAAAATCAAATAATACAGCTATTAAATGAACAAAAATTTATTGTTAAAACAAATCAAGAAAGTCTAAAACAATTGATTAATATCTTTGTTGATAATGCGATTAAATACTCACATGAGGACCGTACAATTTCGTTAAATTACTACGTGAGATCAGAAAAAAAAACAAACTATTTCTATTATGAAATAAAAGATAATGGTATTGGAATTGCAAAAGAACTACAAGACAAAATATTTAATCGGTTTTATCGAATAGAAGAGCATAGATCAAGAGATGAAGGTAATACAGGACTCGGGTTATCAATCGCAAAAACGATTATTGAGTCTTTAAATGGAGAAATTATTGTTAATAGCGAATTCGGAAAGGGTAGCAGTTTTAAAATTAAAATTCCGATTTCAAATTTGTTTCAAATTAAGAAAAACATATAGAGAAAATTTTAAGGGAGTTAGAGTATATGGAGATTATAAAAAATTTTATTGATCTCATATTGCACTTAGATCAACATTTATTAACTTTTGTGCACAACTATGGGGCATTAACATATATCATCTTATTTTTCATTATTTTATTGGAAACGGGACTTGTTGTGACACCATTTTTACCAGGAGATTCATTAATTTTTACAGCAGGTGCACTTGCATCCTTACATTTATTAAACTTTTTTGGATTATTAATCCTTTTCATAATCGCAGCTAGTTTAGGTGATTCTTTAAATTATTTTATAGGTAATAAATTCGGAAGTAAATTAAGTAAGAGTAATAAAATAAATACAAAATATATTCATGAAACTGAAAACTTTTACAAACAAAAAGGGCCTAAATTTATTGTACTAGCAAGGTTTATTCCGATTGTTAGGACATTTGCTCCATTTGTAGCAGGAATCGGTGAAATGAACTATACAAAATTTATTTCATATAACATTTTCGGAGCAACACTATGGGTTGGACTGATGGTTTCGATTGGTTTCTTTTTTGGTAATATTCCAATTGTTAAAAATCATTTTGGGATCTTAACGATTGGAATCATTCTTGTTTCAATTATACCAATCATTATCGATGTTCTTAAAAAATTAAGTAAGAAAAGTAAATTGTCACAAAATTAATCAATTTTACTAAAACATAATGCAATTTTCATTAAATTTTCACTTTTATTTTGTACATTAGTTGTATAAAAAAGGGGAAATTCAAAAAATGGATAGTGCTATCTTCAATTTTCCTTTAATACTTGAAAGGAACGAATCAAAATGATTAGTAATTGGATAAAAAATAAATATGAGAGAAAATTAATTTATATAGCATTAGTAATTTCGATTATTCTTTTTATCATTGCAGGGTCGAAAGTCTCGCATCGAACTGAATTATTAACGAATTTGGGACCTCATATACAAAATGGCATACAACATGGTTTTCATAAAATTAATCCTTTAAAAATGTATGCGAAAGATAAGGGATCCCTTGGTAGAATAGGTGTATTTGCGGGATTTATTCTCTTTCCACTTTATTTTTTAATTAGATTTAAAAAATTAAATGACAAAAAGCAATTTAAGAAATACTTAGGTAAATTATTGAAATGGTGCAAGTTAATACATGTCCCAATCTCGTTAATTACTTTTGCTTTAATTACGGTACACTCTGTGATTATGACTTTTTTTGAATGGAAAACAGATGCTGTTTATATTTCAGGCGTAATAACTTATTTGCTCTTAGTCCCACTGGGGATATTTGGTTTTTTAAGATATAAACGTAAAGATAAAAACTGGCATTACTATCTTTCATTTGCAGTAGTAATCTCAATGTTAATTCATACATTCGTTTAATTAATTTGTCTATTCAAAAGAGGTTGATTAGTATGGTATTGCAGCCTAAAATACTTGTCGTTACATCGAGTTTTGGAAATGGGCATAAAGAAGTATCAAAAGCGTTAAAAAGTGAGTTTGAACATATTAACCTTAACGATGTAACAATTATTGATATATATGAAGAAGCATATCCAACAATAAATGTATTTGCAAAAAGTATTCATTTGCAATTATTCCAACATGCCCAAACAATTTATAAATGGTTCTTCTATGGAACTGAGAAATTATTCAGTACAGTTATTTTTGACAGGCTTTTAGAATTATGCGGAAAGAATATAAAAAGTATTCTTCAAAAAGAGAAGCCTGATATTATCATTACGACATTTCCAGTTGGATCAGTAGCAAAATGGAAAAAATATTCATCACATCCTTGTAAATTATATACAGTTGTTACCGACTATTATATTCACCGTTCATGGATTCATAATGAAATCGATCGCTATTATATAGCAACGGAAGGATTAATCCATCAAATGGTGAATTTAGGCGTTTCATTATCGAAAATATTTGTAAGTGGTATACCTCTTCGCCAAGAATTTAAAGAAATAGATTTCTTGAATGAAGGTACAAGTAAATCGAAATCAAACGATCAAATCTTGATAGTTGCTGGGGCAGTTGGATTATTAAAGGACGTAGAAAAAATGGCCAAGCAGTTACTTACTGAAACAAAGCTTAATGTAGCTGTAGTATGTGGCTATAATCGCATACTTTATAATAAATTAAGTAAATTAAATGAAGAATACGAAGACCGACTACAAGTATTTGGATACGTAAATAATATACGTAATTTGTATAAAAAATCTGATCTCTTAATTACGAAGCCGGGTGGTATTACATTATCAGAATGTATTGCATGTAATTTACCGACAATTCTATATAAACCAACACCAGGCCAAGAAAAAGAGAATTCCCGAATATTTGAAAATGCTGGTGCTTCAGTTACAGTAAAGTCGTTAAATGAATTAACTTTTTATATAAATCGAATTCTTTTCAAATCAAATCATTTAGAACAAATGAAATCATCTTTAACTGCATTAAATAAAGGATTTAGTTCACAATTAATTGTCAATGATATTTTTAGTTCAATTTCTTAGAAGATTTATGACTAAAAACTTTATAAATACTTAAAAAACACCACAAGGTAATGAGTTCCTTGTGGTGTTTGGTTTTGAATGAATAAATAACTAATGATCAATCCTAACAAATTGATATTGGTTTTGTAAACAATGTTCAATAAATTTTTCTAATGCTTTTATTGTATGAATAGGCGCATCTTCATCTGCACCTAATGTATCCCCATTATCATGTAATAAAATAATTGATCCTGGTTTCGTTTGATTTAACAAACGAGTATAAATGCCATCACTACCTTCTTTACTACTCCAATCATTTGCCATTACCGACCATAAAATAATTTTAAGCTTTTTTTGAAATAGGAGAGGTAGTGAAACTAACCCCCAAGGCGGTCGATAATAAAGTGGATCACTGTTCGTTATTTTCTTAATAATACTTGCAGTCTTTTCGATTTGATTTTTTATGTATTTTGGACTTAGAAACCAATTACATTTATGTTTAAAATTGTGTATTCCGATTAAGTGACCATCTTCATGTATTCTTTTAATGATCGTAGGATACTTTTCTGCCGCTGAACCTAATACAAAAAAAGTTACTTTAATTGAATGACTTTGGAGTAAGTCTAAAAGTAAATTCGTATAAACTGGATGTGGACCATCATCAAAAGTTAAAGCAATCCGTTTCTGACTTTTAGAAGAAACTTGATGGATAGAAAAGAATTTAAATAAACGTGTTAGTAAACTCGGGATTGGTCCATATAGAATAAATACTAATAATAGTACCCCCCCGATTATGATGAAAATTCTAAGCATATATTCTCCTTAACTAACTATAAATAAAATGATAATATAATTTTATTATATTCCAATTTACTAATTGTTGGTAATTAAAAGAAGAAAATATTATGATGAAATAAGAATATACTAGCGAAAAGTGAGTACGGGATAATATGAGAAAGATTATATCGATCCAAGGCCCAATGGTTGGCGGTAAAACAACACTTGCGAAAAGATTAGAAAATATATTAAAAAGTTTTCGAGTAATCTATGAAAATCCTTATCCAATTGTTCAAAGTAGGAATGATTTAAAACTTTATTTACATACATTAGAGGGGTTTATTAAAAATCAGCATTTATTATTGATGTAAATGAAAAGCCATCATTTGAAGTAGAAAAATCGGTCTTCAAGTAATAACTTATAATAATTTTTTAAGTAATTGAATTTCACTTTAGTAAAAAGGGTTTAAACCTATTACATAGAATTAATACAATATAAGTTTCAAATTTTCCATTTTTAACTAATGATGTTTAAAAATGGTATTGAAATAAATACACAAAATTAAATCAATCTATTTGTGTAAAGAATAAAAATTTTGAGGTGAACAATATGATCGTAGTTACAACTGAAAATATTGAAGGGTATAAACTAGTTGAAGTAAAAGGACCTGTATTTGGAGTAATTGTACGTAGTAGAGGACTAGGTGGCGATATTTTAGCCGGTCTAAAAAGTCTTGTTGGTGGAGAAATCAAACAATACACTGCAATGCTTGAGGATGCGAGAAAAGAAGCGATGGATCGAATGACTAAAAATGCTAGTGAAATGGATGCAAATGCAATTATCATGATGCGCTTTGATTCAGGTGAAATTGGGCAAAACATGAGTGAAATTGTCGCTTATGGAACGGCTGTTGTAGTCGAGAAAATATGATTAAAAAAACCTTGTCATTTCAAGGTTTTTTTATTTCAAGGTTTATAGAATAAAATATAAATAAAAAAAGTGCGGACATGTTTACAAGTAAACCGTACGAAAAATCCCCATTAAGAAACGCTTTTCGTATCTAGTAAAAAAAACTGGCATCTTTTAGGATGCCGGACATTTTTCTTTGTAAAAAAATACTTGTGCATCTAGAGGACACTAATTTCTCGTTGGATAAGGTATCTCAGGAAAAGAAAGTCGTATTAAATGTAGACGATAGAGCAAAGGATCTTGCTTAACGAGTGTTTTCCTTCAATAAAAAATTAGCAATGATTTACAACTAACGCATTGCTTTAGTTGAAGATGATTAAGAACTGTTTTACATTCTTTCGTTGTGTTGACATTAGGTATTGTTGGAAGAAGGTCTATTTAATATTTATATTTAATATTTATTATCAAACTTTTCTTTTTAATATGAGGTGGAGTAATGAGGATAAGAAATGTGACTTTTGTAGATGATGCAAGTGGAACTTCGGAAATACCTGCTCCAATTGTTATCGATTGGATAAGTCTCATTTTTTGGGTATTAATGTTTTCTGGATTAGTTCTATGTGCATGGGGTCTTTGGAAAAAATCTTGGAAATCATTAATAATAAGTGGAATTGTATTATTACTTCCAACTCTGTATTTTTTTATTGCATCAGAGAATTGGTTTAGATTAATTGTGCTAGTACCTCTGATTCCTTTCGTACTTACTTATTTCACAAAAAAAGAAAAATAAGTGCAAACCCAGAACTGTGTATGGCTCATCGGGTGAAATTTAGCTTTAATTTTAATTGTAATTGTTAGAACCCCCTCCAATCACGGTTAATTAAATTGCACAGAAATATTAGAAATAATAGATTCTTTGTGAAATAAATAAGACTAATCCCTAGAATTATCAGACAAAATGGACATAAAATCAGATGTCTAATTCAAAACTGTTTTTGCTATTTAAAATAAACATTTTCTAGTCCGACCTTGATTTCGTAAAAAATATTTTTGCGATTTAGGGGTCTTTTTTATGTTAAACCGTTGTCAATCTAGTGATTTCTATTCAGTCTTTTGAGCCAAATTATATTGACTCAATCTTAGTACTACAATTATAAAGAAATGCCCTAACTTGTTCAGCGCTTATTCCTATTTCGATGCATTCTAATAACAAATCTATCCAGTTTAAATCCGTTGAAATTTTTTCTTGTTCTGATTGCATAGTAAAGCCCCCCTTAAATAATGAATGTATTAATGGTGTATTAAATCTTTAATATGAATGCTTCCTCCGTCTATCTTCTTTAACTAGTAGGTTCTTTATTTTTGATAGCATCTTGATCCTTCGACTTCACCGTCATTTTACTTTTGTTCTTTTTTGTCGAAAATTTTCTTTCTAATATTACGAATTTTTGTAATAATCGTAATATTAATTCCTTCTTTTTATAATACTGTCACGGAAATACTTTGTATATTGGGGGAATATTGATAAAATTAGTTTTTTTTTGCATTCGATATAAATCGATAAATTTGATTATCGAAGACGTTATATATACAAAAAAAAGAGGCGATTTTAGATTTTTCACTAAAAAAGTACTAATTTTTAACCATATATTATTTTTTTTGATTAAAAACATTCTAATAATATTGGGCAATTTAGTAAGAATTTCTAATAATTTTTTAATTTTTTTCAAAAAAATGCAATTTCCAAAATTTACATATTATTCAAAGACGATTCAGTGAAATTTATTTATTTAGAAATGATCGCCACAAAAGTATTTGACGGCTATGCTCCTGGTGATAATTTGAAAATAAGTGAACACGGGTACATAAATGATTGGATTGATCAATAATGAAACACAGGGTAGAAATGTATTAGTTGGAAAAGGTTGAAGAAAACAACATGATGTTTGAAGTGGGAGTCGGAACCACATTGGCGGAATTGGCTGGGGATATACTGATTTTACTGAGTTTCTTTAGTGTTTTTCTTTACGCATACAGTAAGAAACCAAGTAGGAACATGGCCATTTCTCATTTGTTCTTTTTTATCGGACTATTACTTAACCTGTGTTATTCCGGAAATTCTTTCTTCAACGAAATGGATTTTTGGAACGCTATTCATAATTCCTCACAAAGTGAGATAATGAGTTTTATATCAGTCCCTTTGGTGGTATCTTACTTTCATCATTCATCTTTATCAGCGGGTAGCATCATGTTTATCATAATGAACTTCTTTTTCCTCTATTATGGAATCAGTAACCTTATCGAACGTGTATTGCCTCTTTTTAGCATGATCCTCTTGATAGCCGTGGCTCTTGCGCCTTTCTTCACTATAAGAGCAGATTTCCTCCAGTTCATTTGGGACCTTGCTTTTATTTGGATTGGAAGAGAGATTTATTCTGACAATTCTTCAAAAAAAATTAGAAAAAGTAATAGTTTAGAAACAATTTGATTTAATTAAAAAAGAAGATGTAGGATTTAAATCAAGATTAGAATATAAGGGAATGGATAGTTGTTAAGTAATAATATCTACTGACATCTATCCTTTTTTGTACTTTATATTACCTCATTAACAACACTTTTGTTCTTGAATGAAAGATTTCCTTTTGAAATATCTTAATATATTTTTCGTTTTCTTTCTTTTACTGATAATGAAATAATCAATAAAGTTAAGTCGATATTTGTTCAAATTACAAAAATATTATCAGTCTGAAATAAAATTTGAATATTCGGAAACTTATTTTGTAAGGTCTTATTATTAAGATTACGGATATATTTCTAATAAGCAGGTGAACAATTTTTTTAATGAGAAACTTTCGTTATGGTGTGTAGTAGTAGATGAGCCAAGTAGGTTATATGGAAAATATGCTGATAAAAGTAGCCTGGTACTACTATAAAGAGAGCTTAACTCAAAATAAATATTTATGGTTGGCCTAGTTTGGAGAAGAGCTGTTTCCAGAACGATTGAATACTTGAAAATGGAACCCTTTAGTCATATTTCAGTTGTAATCTTAAATGGGGTAGTTCTTACTATCTCCATAATCGCCGTCAAAAAAAGGGCGGTTTGGAAAAATTTCAGGATATACATATAATTCCTGCTCCATTTTTGGCTTCAACCGAAGAAATGACAGGAAAATTTTTATCTAAACTTTCAAAATAAAAGACATTCCGAGGTGGCTAAATCCACAATATAAATCATTGTTGGTATTGTCGGTATTTATCCTGATGCCACGATTATTCAGGAAGAAAAAATGACCATGAACGAACTGACATTTATTAAACAACCGAATGAAGCCAGCGATATTTTAGGTCAATTTTACGATCAAAATGGTAAAATTATTGATTTGGCACACCCAAAAAGGCTAATCGGAACGGACTTGAAGAGTCTAAGAGTTTTAAATGTTATAGCCGTGGTTGACGGAGAGAAAAAAATTGAGGCCATATACAGAGCTATAAAAGGAAAGTATATTACGTTGTTGATTACAGATGAAGCTACAGCTATTTCATTACTCAATATGGAGGTGAAATAAATTAATGGCGTACATTCTGGCATTTGATGCTGGTACTGGTAGTATTCGCGCTGTTTTGTTTGATCAATTAGGAAATCAAGTTGGGTTTTCACAAATAGAATGGAACCATTTATCAAATGATAAGTATCCAGGATCTATGGATTTTGATTGGGAAACAAACTGGAAGTTAGTCGTTCAGTGTGTAAAGTCTGTTATTGAAGAAACAGGAGTAGACGGTAAAAAAATAAAAGCGATAAGTGCAACGAGTATGAGGGAAGGAATTGTCCTTTATGATGAAACGGGTAAGGAGATTTGGGCTTGTGCAAATGTAGATGCTCGAGCTTCGGATGAAGTCAAAGCATTAAAGGAATTAGATCCTGAATTAGAATACAAGATTTATAGGTTAACAGGTCAAATGTTTGCATTAGGGGCACTGCCAAGGCTTTTGTGGATAAAAAATCATTTACCAGGCATTTATGAAAAAGCCACTGACATGACAATGATTAATGATTGGATTCTTTATAAATTGTCAGGGAAACTTCAAGTGGATCCTTCAAATGGGTGTACTACAGGGATATTTGATATTGAGAAAAGGAATTGGGAAAGTGATGTAGTAAAAATGTGCGGACTAAAAAATAATTTATTTCCTCCGGTAAATGAAGCTGGTACCGTTATCGGTTACGTGACGGATGTAGTAGCAGCGTACACAGGTTTGAATTCAGGAACTCCGGTTATTTGTGGAGGCGGAGATGCTCAAATGGCTTCTGTTGGTGTTGGTGCGGTAAAAGCGGGGCAAGCTGTTGTATCAGGTGGATCATTTTGGCAACAGGAAGTCAATGTGAAACAGCCTTTAGTTGACAAAAGTGGCCGTATACGGGTTAACTGCCATGCAGTGCCTGAATTATGGCAGCTAGAAACCATTGCTTTTTTCCCCGGGCTTGTAATGAGATGGTTTCGTGATGCATTTTGTGATTTGGAAAAAACAGAAGCAAAAATGACCGGTCGAGACCCGTATGAAATTTTAGAAGAAAAGTCAAAAAATGTTCCAATTGGGGCAAATGGGATTATTCCTATATTTTCAGATACGATGAATTATAGCGCTTGGCGTCATGCATCTCCATCATTTATTAATCTCACTCTAGATCCTCTAAAGACTGGTAAAAAAGAAATGTTTAAATCGATTCAAGAAAATGCTGCGCTTATCACACTAGGAAACTTAAAGATTATAGAAGAAGAAACTGATTATTATCCAAGTGAAGTTATTTTTACTGGTGGTGCTTCGAAAGGAAAACTTTGGAGCCAAACCCTAGCAGATGTCCTTGGAGTACCAGTGAAAGTACCTGTAGTTAAAGAAACAGCAGCACTTGGCACCGCATTATTTGCGGGGATTGGCATAGGAATTTATGAGAATATCCATCAAGCAGTTAAACAAGTTGTAAAGTGGGAGAGGACGCATATACCTAACAATGAAAATCATAAACAATACCTAAAAATCTATGAAAAGTGGAGAAGTGTATATTTAGAACAGCTTCAACTTGCTGATCGTGGTTTAACCACGCATATGTGGAAGGCACCTGGTCTGGAATAATGTGAAAGGGTGTGAAGGGATGAAGAAAGTTCACGAAAATGACTTCGATTATCGGTTTGGCGACAACGGGCCGAAATATTTAACAAAAGGTCCAAATATAGATATTGGTGTGGTTGTATTGAAACCAGGTCAAGACTTCCAAAACCATTATCATACAGTTTGCGAAGAAATTTTCTATATCCTAGAAGGGCAGATAGATTTCTATATTAATGGTAATAAAGTTCCTACAATACCAGGTGATATGATTCAATGCCGACCAGGAGATGCACATTACCTTATCAATCAAACTGACAAAATCTTTAAAGCCCTCTTCATTAAATCTCCGCATATTTTGGAAAGAGATGTTGTGAATATAAAGAATCCAGAAATCAAGTTAAGGAGTGAATAGATAGTGAGCTGGGGATTTCAAAATCGATTAAACAAAATCTTACCAAATAAGAGGGCTGTAATGCTTGCGATAGATCATGGCTATTTCTTAGGGCCAATAAGAGGTTTAGAAAAGCCTGAAGAAACTGTCAGAGACTTACTTCCATACACGGATTCACTATATTTAACAAGAGGTACACTTGCAGCATGTATTCCGAAAAATACGGAAAAAACAATGGTTCTTCGTGTTTCGGGCGGTCCTACAACGTTAGGGAAGGATCTAGCGAATGAAACGATTGTTACTTCAATAAAAGAAGCAATTCGCCATAATGTTGTTGGTGTAGGGGTTTCGGTTTTTATTGGATCTGACTATGAAACTCAAACAGTAACAAATCTAGCTCAAGTTGTAACTGATGCTCATGATTACGGAATACCTGTACTTGGAATTACTGCAGTTGGAAAAGAGCTTGAAAAACGGGATGCCAGGTTCTTAGCATTAGCTTCAAGAGTTCTTGCTGAAATGGGAACCGATATTGTTAAGACTTATTACTGCGACGACTTTGAACAGGTAACAAGTAAGTGCCCGGTTCCAATAGTTATTGCAGGTGGCCCCAAATTTGATACAATTCGTGAAGCACTAGAAATTACGTATAATGCTATGGAGCAAGGTGCAGCTGGTGTGGATATGGGAAGAAATATTTGGCAATCTCAACATCCACTTGCAATGATCCAAGCGATACATTCCATCGTTCATAAAGGATTCACAGTAAATGAAGCGGTAGATTTATATGAATCTTCTTCAAAAGTAAAAGCTTAATATGTGTAAAAAAAGGAAACCTTTTACAATACCACCATAATGCTACGAACACAGTATCAACAGAAGTGATTAGTAAACAAGGCTTAAAGTTACGACAAGTCCAAAAACAATAACTGTGTCACAAAAATAATTAATCAATTAAGAAAAGTGTAGGGATGTAAAAATTTCTTACACTTTTTTAATGGTTTAAAAAATGTTACTAACGGACTATTTTTATTAGTTGTATAAGGTGATGATTCTAAACTAGTTGATACTTTGGTGATACGGTCAAACAAATGAACTAACTGACGTTTAGCAAAAATGGTGGAGCTAAAATTCCATCTTTTATATGCCCATTCTAACGAATTAATATTTAATTTTAGATACAGGTATTAGTTGATCAATGTTTTAAATGGTAATTAGCTTAAAATATCGTAGAATATTTTGTTTAATCTCCTTTACTTTTCGCTTGAAGTCAATTTTATAATAACCATATCGATGTCTTTAAACGCTCCTAAAATTTCAGTATTCAAAAAAATACTATATTTATATCTAAAGTTTTGGTAATATAATAAAAAAGTAGTTTGAAAGAAAAAGTAATTAAAATCATTCTTCTTAATTTTTCATCATTGTATGAAACGAATAAAAAAATGTCCACTAGGTTATTTGTATAAGTTAGAATTACAAAAAGGATTTAGTCGTATTATCATTTAAGCTAGCTAACTTGGTACGAACTAATGTTCATCTACATATTGATGAAGGCGTTTTCAATTGTGAATAAGAAAAATCAAAATATAGCAATGAAGTAAAACTAAGAAAAATAATGATGATGATTGGGGAGAAGAAGATGAAATTCAAGGCAAAAAATATAGCTGAATTAGGGGAACATGTCTTTTTTAAGAATGGAATTAAAGGGATTGTTGAAAAGGTCAATGAAAATACAGTTATTGTAAATATAATCGATAATAAAACGGAATTGGTGTTTGAAGGAAACAGAACAGTTGTATCACACAAAAATTATCAAGTAATTGATGATGTATGAAGGAAAAAGGAAAGTCAGTTATACATGAGTTATAAAATATTTTAAACGAAAATTCTAAATATTGAAAATGTAAGCGTTTTCTGATATACTGAATAGTAGGTTGGATGGCATGTGTGGCCATCATCGTATTTGGCGTAGGTGGGGCCAGTACTCGGGACGGATTAGATAGGTTTTGTGATGTGAAAATCTAACGGGTTGATAAGATGTAATAGAGTAACAATGAAATTGTTGCTTATGGAACGGCTGTAGTAGTCGAGAAAATATAATTAAAAAACCTTGTAATTACAAGGTTTTTTTATTTTAATTTTTATAGAATTAAATAAAAAATAAAAAA